>DATBWO010000020.1:0-6243 GCA_036514775.1 Dehalococcoidia bacterium
TTAGAGGCTATTTACTCCAGCCCTTTGAAAAGGGCGCTAGACACGGCAAATATTGTTGCCCGTTATCAGAAAATTGGCGTACACGTCGCCAAAGGCCTTATAGATTTCGATTATGGGGAATGGCAATCTCTGCCTGAACAAGAAGCGAGGAGGCTATATCCGACCCTCCACAGCGAGTGGCATAATAATCCTCACAAGGTAAAAATGCCCGGCGGAGAAAGCCTGGAAGATGTGAGAAGTAGAGTTATCGAAGTAGTCGATGATGTCCTTTCTAAATATCAGGGCAGCATAGTATTGGTATCGCATCGGGTTGTGAACAAAGTCTTGATATGCTTCTTACTGGGACTGGACAACTCACACTTCTGGAATATCAAGCAGGATGTGGGTGGAATCACGATTTTCGATTATGTGGATGGGCGTTTCGTCTTGACCAGGCATAACGACACTTCACATCTTAAAGAGCTACAAAAACCCGTACTTGATGATTTTTAAGCTAACTATATATCTCTCCCGCTTTTCAGGAAATCGCGTGTCCCTCAAGCATGGTTCTCTTTAGTCATGGTCCTCGGAGCATGCTGGGTTTTGCCACAAGTGTTCAATATGCCGCTGTCGTTAATCACCGCAGGAAATGGCTGTTGATTTACGCCATTTTCAGTTCTGAAGTGCAGTTCGGGCAGCGACTGGCCTTAATAGGAATGGGGGTGAAGCAGTAGGGGCATTCTTTCGTTGTCGGTGCCGCCGGTTCTCCTGCTTTTTTGCGGGCTTGCATTCTGGCAACTGGACGCACAATTAAGAAGAAGACGGCCGCTGCTATTATCAGCAAGTTGACAATAGCATTTATGAAGACTCCGTAGTTGAGTGTAACCGCCCCAGCAGCTTGGGCGGCAGCCAGAGAAGCATATGGCCCGGGAGTTAAACCCTCTTTAAGGACAGCGAAGAGATTGGTGAAATCAACGTTGCCCAGAGCAAGACCTATGGGTGGCATAATGATGTCTTTAACAAGTGAGTTTACAACCAAACCAAAGGCGATACCGATGATAATGCCCACGGCCATGTCAATCACGTTGCCTCTCATTATGAATGCCTTAAAGTCTTTTAACATCCTTATTCCCTCCTTTCTGCTCTCTTTGTCATTTATCTTACAACGCCCTCAGCTCATTATCAATATACCTATTCCATTGGCATCTCCTGAGTTTCTATGAAATCCATCCAGACAAATCGAGGATTTTGTAAGGTATAAAAGAGCGGGGTGAAGTTACTATGGGATTACAGGTGGACTTGCGGTATGATAGCGCGCCTAGAAGGATTTGAGCTCACGACTGAGTGAATGCACTAACCGCCTCATCTTGAGTGCCAGTCCTCATCAGAATAGAAACTTGCACCAACGAGACCAGGTCCCATATGAGTCCCCAGCACTGGCCCCAACTCAAGAAGACGTAGCTCAACCCACTTAAAGTTTTCGCGAAACTCTTTTTCTAATACCCGGGCTACATCGGGGACACGGCTGTGAGCGATATAACCATGAAGAAACATGTTCCCCTTCACCTCCTTCTCTACAAATCCTAATATATGCTCCATAGCGTGGGGCATGGTTCTTGTCTTGTTCAGAATTTTGACCTCCCCACCCTCCTGGGTCAGAACAGGCTTAATCTTCAGCAAGGTACCAACTAGAGCCCTAGCTGCCCCAATCCGCCCTCCTTTCCAGAGATACTCCAGCGTATCAAAAACCCCCACAACCTTGATGCATTTATTTAGTTTTTCTATAGAGGCCACAATTTGAGATAGTGTCTCTCCTCTTTCTGCTGCTTCGGCAGCAGGAGTGATTAACATTCCCATGGCTATAGTTAACGAATCCACTATCTCAATTTGAGCTTGGGGAAGCGCATTTTTGGCAGCTAAGGCTGAGGCACAAGTGCCGCTTAATTTGCTAGAAATATGGATGGACAGGATGGGATGTCCTTGCTCTGCCAGTTCACGATATACTTTGATAAAGTCGGCAACAGAAGGTTGTGAAGTAGTAGGCAGCTTTCCGCCTTTGGCTAGCCTTTGATAGAATTCATCGTTAGTAATGTCCACTCCTTCAGTGAAAACCTCACCTCCAAAGGCGACCTTGAGTGGCACAACTCGAATATCATGTTTGGCGCTGATCTTTGGTTCAGGGTAGGCAGAGCTATCGGTGACGATTTTAACTTTAGCACTCAAGTCCTAACTCCTTATCAGCGAAGCATGTCGTTAAACTCTGAAGCCAATAATAGTTTAAGTTGTCCGGAGTGTGCTAGCTACTCTACATGTTAATCTACACGCTGTCAAGGGAACGCTGGGTACCATGAAAACTATTATGAACCTAGTTAAGCAAAGGCAAGCAAGCTAACTTTTTACTCCTTAGCTTTTTCAAGCATCGCTTGGAAATGGTCGTTTGGGGAGGTTAATGTTCTAATCCTCTTGTCTATCCCGAATAGTCGGGACTTGACGTTTCCGTTGATCTAGATGATAATCACAGCAACTATTGTCAAAGCTTGTTTTTGAGCAGGTATGAGGCTATCTTGGCAAAACGCAGGCGGAGCGCATTAGATTATTGTGGCTAATCCAATCAAATTCGGTACTGATGGGTGGCGAGGGATTATCGCCGAGGATTTTACCTTTGACAATGTGCGCCTCTGTGCTCAGGCTGTAGCGGAATATCTCAAGCAGAATGGGCTCGATAAACAAAGCTTGGTCATTGGCTATGATACTCGTTTCGCCTCTGAGGATTTTGCTGCTGCCGCTGCTGAGGTGATAGCTGGTAACAATATCAAAGTTCACCTCTGCCTCAAGCCAGCCCCTACGCCAGTGGTGAGCTTTGCTGTCCCGGCTACTAAGTCTGCCGGGGCTATTGTGATAACTGCCAGTCACAACCCTGGTTCATGGAACGGATTTAAATACAAATCTCAGGATGGGGCTAGTGCTCCAGACGAGGTTACCTCCCAGATAGAGGGAAATATCGCTTCCCTCAGCCAGCAAGGAGGGGGTGTGAAAAGGCTTGCTTTGGATAAGGCCTTAAAGAAGGGGCTTGTTGACTACCTGGACCCCTCTCCTGCTTACTTCGACCACCTTGGTCACTTTGTCGACATAGGAGAATTGCGTCGCCAGAAATTAAATATAATAGTTGACCCCATGTACGGTGCTGGCATTGGTTACTTTAAGAGAGCCCTACAAAATGGCAACTTAAAAATTACCGAAATTAACGCGGAAAGAAACCCCTCCTTCCCCCAAATTCAGCCCGAGCCAATTGCCAAAAACCTGACCAAGCTCTCCCAATTGGTCATTGAACAAAAAGCTGACGTGGGCTTAGCCACTGATGGAGACGCTGACCGTATTGGCATCATAGACGAAAGGGGACAGTTTTTAACCCAGCATCAAGTTTTTGCCTTGCTTTGTCTCTATCTCCTGGAAGTCCGCGGTGAGCGTGGCGCCATGGTAAGGACGCTAACTTCTACCATGATGCTTTCCCGCCTGGGGAAGCTCTTTAATGTGGCTGTTTACGAAACGCCGGTGGGTTTCAAATATGTTGCTCCCTTAATGATGGAGAAAAACGCCATTATTGGTGGGGAAGAGATTGGTGGGTATGGCTTCCGAGGTCATGTCCCGGAGAGGGATGCCATACTTGCCGGGCTTTACTTCCTTGACTTTATGGTAAAAACAGGAAAAACACCGTCCCAGCTTCTGGATTACCTTTACAGCAAAGTTGGGCCTCACTACTATGACCGCAGGGATTTTCATATCTCCGCAGCTAAGCGTCAGACAATCCTGCACCGACTAAGCTCCAGCCCCCCGGACACCGTAGCTGGTTCAAAGGTGACCAAACTAGATACCACCGATGGTTTTCGCCTCTTCCTTGGCGATGAGTCTTGGCTGCTCATCCGCTTTTCCGGCACAGAACCACTGGTCCGTATCTATGCTGAAGCTGAAAGCCTGGAAAGGGCAAAGGCGCTACTGGATGAGGGCAAAAAGCTGATAGGCCTCTAAAGTAGCCCAGCCCTTCAGTTCTATTTATCTTGTTCATTGCTATCTCCCGACTTAAGATTTAAAGCCTTGTCTGGGTAATCGGGTACTTCCTTCAACAACCCAAGAAAGTTACAAGCGCACATCTTAACATAACCGAAGGTGTGAAGCAAAACCTGCGTAGAGCCGTCATTTGTCTGATTTTTGGCTATTCTTTATTCTGGCGAAACCAAGAGAATGAGTTCGAAGGATGATAAAAGCTGAAGCGAGGTGCAAGGGCAGTGAACCGTAAACTTGGTGGAATGTCTGCTCTTGATGGTACCCTTAAATTCTAGTCGATGCGCACCTAGATGCAAAATCAGGTAGATTGCCAATCAGGGATGAGCATATCTTACGGGGTAACTGGACACGATTGCTAATAGTTGTCTCAAAGATTGTAGGGTTATCGCCTAACTGAGCTAAGAAGGCGGGAAGAAGCTGTTTTCGGATAACCAGAATAGAGTTTTTGACCCTCCCTGTCTTGACGAACTCCAGGCCCTCGGCAAATCCTTCACCATCCAATTCCAGATGCCCGAGTTCATCTATAATAAGAACGTCCGAATTAATAGCTTTGTTTATTGCCCTGATGCCGAATTTGATAGTCTCAGGATTGAATGAATATCTGGGAGTTCGCGGGCCGTCAAATGTGTTGTCAGTAGTGGCCAGAATCGCCCTTTCTCCAGTTTGAATATCTAAAGCGATAAGGCTTTCATCAGCTGTTTTATGTGTTAGAATGCCGCCACACGAATAGCCTGAATTCCGGATTATCTTTATCACCTTTTCGCAGACCGTAGTCTTGCCAATCCCTATGGCGCCGGTGATGATAATTACCATATTCTGGTTAAAGCCCAGCCCGTACGGCTACAGCACTGATTACCAGGCAAAAACAGACGATGGCCGCTGATGTAGCGTAGTAATAGAGAGGTCTGCGTAAAAACACCGGAGAAGTAGCCGCCAGCTTCTTACCTATCAGATAACCCAGAGGCGCCAACATACCAAAGAAAACCGCCTGTATCACGCCGTGGCTGGCGATAAATTCGGGAACACTACTGACCCCCATACGTTCAAAGAGGGGAGCATGCATTATGTATATATTGAAATAGCCATAGGCAGTGACGCTTATAAGGCCAGCCAGAAATGCAGCCCAAGCGCCAACATAGACATTTTTATCTATCCGATGCATCAAAAAAGTTGTCACTAAGCAAAATGCCAGAGATTCCAGAAAGATAGCCATAGCCGGGTTGATAATATATATAGCGCTAGCTGGTACGAACAGAAGCCAGGAATTGAGCCACTTAAACGAGGCAGCAACAATACCTATGCCCGGCAGCATCGCTGGCTTCCGATAAATAGCCAGAGCTGTACCCATAATAGCCATACCGATGCCGCCCATTATGGCGCCCTTGTTGGGGAATATAATCATATTGAGAAAGCCACCCAGTGTAGCCTCAAGCAATCCCCAGATAGAGCCAAATACCAGAATCCCAATGATGACTCGAGTCACATTCTGCCATTCACCATAGCTGCTTTTGTTATCTTTCTCCATATCTATCCTTTCTTATACTTTTATCCGGATTCACTGTTGTCGAAGTATAGTTTTCCATAGTATCAATGTCAAGCAAGATACCTTCACAGTTGACCGCCACTTCAAGCACGTCGTCAGGGTGACGTTTGATTATTTCCCTACCGCCAACGTCTCCCTTTAGATTCAAGAGTTCGTCTTTATACCTGATAGCGAAGATAACGGGATTCCCCCTTCTGCCCTGATAAACCGGGATAATAATTCCTTTATTATTAGCTATAAATGCTTCTACCAAGCTATTGATGGTCTGGCTGTCAACAAAGGGCTGGTCACGGTTAAGTATACTCGTGGTTGTTATTTCCATACCCCTAGTAGTAGAATAAAACTACTATGGATAAGAAAAATTCTGATATCAGTACTAAACAAAACCTTGAGGCATTGTGGGATTCTTTTGTTGATGCCCTTCTTGAACCGATATTTGTTACCATCACTATATTGTTGTTGTCGGCACGAATCCAAAACATCATGGACTTCCTTACTACACATCCAGTATATTCATTCTGGCAAGTATTGGAGACTGACATACGCATGAACTCAGCAATATATATCGGTTTCGTTGCTGTTTATATACTCTGGGTGGTGTCTAAGGGTATCAAATACCGAAGAGACAAACGAGAGAGTAAAAAACTGGATGATATGGG
>DATBWO010000021.1:0-8203 GCA_036514775.1 Dehalococcoidia bacterium
GCAAGAGCATTTAATAAAGACAGAGGTATTGATGAATGCTGCTCCGAACTGGCCTACATTTCATAAGCTATTACAGAGAGCCTTACCTAGGATTGGCGAAACTATACCAATGGATTTGCCAGAAGAATAAAATATTTTGAAATAAAGGAGGGAGCATAATGCCAAAGCCATCAGGACAGCCTATCGCGAAAGTTCAGGGTTTAGAAATCTACGTGACGAGTAAACCATCAGTAACTAAAAGAGGGAGAGACCGTATATGGGTTTCCGTAAGACAATCTAACCCTAAGAAATGGAGGGTTGCAGCGTCGCTTTGCTACGTTAATGCCTTTGATGTTCGTTTTGAAAAGTAGTGTTTTACAATCTACCGACCTGAAAAACTGGGCTTAAAGGCCTGCGGGATAGAGTCTTAACAAAGGAGGGCCAAGATGGGAAAGGAAATTTCTATTTACAACCTGGCCGATGGTGTGACTGATGAGCAGTACCGGGAGTACGTTAAAAATATCAAGGGCCCCTTCCTGGAGAGCCTGCCCTCGGTTAGTAAGTTCGAGCTGGTCAGGATAAAGGGGGCGGTGACGGGAGAGTCTCCCTATACCTATGTCGGCATCCTGCATGTGGACAACCTGGATGAATTCTACCAGAGAGATGTCCCATCTCAGCAATTCCAGAACTTTCTAAAGGAAGTGATGCCGATGATTAAGCAGGAAGGCTATCATATGATGTACGGGGAGGAAATCTATTAATCCGTAAAAATTAAAGGGGAGCGTTACCGCTCCCCTTAGTTTTGTCTTGGTGGCGGGGGTTGGATTTGAACCAACGACCTCCGGGTTATGAGCCCGACGAGCTACCACTGCTCTACCCCGCGTAGAACATCTATATATAAGGTTTTGTGCTCAGCCTGACATAGGTCAAGGCCTCGGCCATTAGTACGGCTTAGCTCAACGGATTACTCCGCTTACACATGCCGCCTATCAAGCAAGTAGTCTACTTGCGGCCTTACCCGGTTAACCCGGTGGGAGATCTAATCTTGGGGTGGGCTTCGCGCTTAGATGCTTTCAGCGCTTATCCCTTCCAGACATAGCTACCCAGCACTGTCCCTGGCGGAACAACTGGCACACCAGAGGTCTGTCCCTCCTAATCCTCTCGTACTAAGGAGAGCTCCCCTCAAATCTCCGGCGCCCACGACGGATAGAGACCGACCTGTCTCACGACGGTCTGAACCCAGCTCGCGTGCCGCTTTAATGGGCGAACAGTCCAACCCTTGGGACCTTCTCCAGCCCCAGGATGCGGCGAGCCGACATCGAGGTGCCAAACCTTGCCGTCGATATGAACTCTTGGGCAAGATAAGCCTGTTTTCCCTAGCGTAGCTTTTATCCGATAAGCCACGGCCTTTCCATGCAGTACCGTAGGATCACTTTGCCCGACTTTCGTCCCTGCTCGACTTGTGGGTCTCGCAGTCAAGCTCCCTTATGCCAATGCACTCTATACACGGTTTCCATTCGTGCTGAGGGAACCTTTGGACGCCTCCGTTACCTTTTAGGAGGCAACCGCCCCAGTTAAACTACCCACCAGACATTGTCCCCCGATTACATCGGGGTTAGAACCAAAACCAAGCAAGAGTGGTATTTCACCGTTGGCTCTGCTGAAGCTGACGCTCCAGCTTCGTAGCCTCCCACCTATCCTACACAAGCCTAGCCTAAGCCCAGTGCCAAGCTATAGTAAAGCTGCTAGGGTCTTTTTGTCCTGTCGCGGGTAGAGGGCATCTTCACCCCCAATTCAATTTCACCGAGCCCCTCGTTGAGACAGCGCCCAAGTCGTTACACCTTTCGTGCAGGTCGGAACTTACCCGACAAGGGACTTCGCTACCTTAGGACCGTTATAGTTACGGCCGCCGCTTACCAGGGCTTCAGTTCAAAGCTTTGAATGTTACCATCCTAACCTCTCTCCTTAACCTTCTGGCGCTGGGCAGGTATCGGCCTCTATATTTCAGCTTTTTCGCTTTAGCAGAGACCTGTGTTTTTGTTAAACAGTCGCTTGGGCCAATTTTCTGTCCCCACCTTATTACAGGTGGGCCCCCTTCTTCCGAAGTTACGGGGTTAGATTGCCGAGTTCCTTAACGAGGGTTCTCTCGAACACCTTGGGACATTTATCCCCACCTACCAGTGGCGGTTTGCGGTACAGACACTCAGTCTTTTAGCAACGAGGCTTTTCTCGACAGTGTAGGCTCAGTTGAGTTTTATCGGGTTGCCCCTCCAATTCTCCCTCCCCTCAGCTTAATATCAGGGTGGATTTGCCTGCCCTGATGCACCTTAAGTTGGAAACACGCCATGTCCAATAGGCATGCTCAACCTACCTTACTGTGTCCCCCCTTTGCCTTAAAACAAAAACTAAGTGGTGTAGGATTATTAACCTACTGTCCATCGCTTACCCCATTAGGGTTCAGCTTAGGCCTGACTGACCCTACACCGATAAACGTTGTGTAGGAAACCTTAGGTTTACGGTGGGCATGATTTTCACATGCCTTTACGCTACTCATACCGACATACTCACTTGTCATTGCTCCACCATGGCTTACACCACAGCTTCGCAGCCATGACAATGCTCCCCTACCTCGAGCACTCAATAAATTGAGTGCTCGACCATAGCTTCGGTAGCAGACTTGAGCCCCGCTAAATTGTCGGCGCAGTACCACTCGACCAGTGAGCTGTTACGCACTCTAAAAAGGGTGGCTGCTTCTGAGCCAACCTCCTGGCTGTTTCCGCAATACAACTTCCTTTCCCACTTAGCCTGCATTTAGGGACCTTAGCTGATGGTCTGGGCTGTTTCCCTTTCGACTATGGAGCTTATCCTTCACAGTCTCACTCCCAGGATTATATCTACGGCATTCGCAGTTTGGTTGAGTTCGGTAGCCTCACGGTCCCTGGCTCATCCAGAGCTCTACCTCCGTAAATTACTTCCTGAGGCTGCACGTAAATGCATTTCGGGGAGAACCAGCTATTTCCGGGTTCGTTTGGCATTTCACCTGCACTACCCACAGCTCATCCTAGAATTTTGCCTTATTCACAAGTTCGAGCCTCCACTCAATTTTACTTGAGCTTCACTCTGGCCATGGGTAGATCACCCGGTTTCGGGTCTGATCCATGCGACCTGCTCAGTAAACTGAGCCTCGCCCTATTCAGACTCGCTTTCGCTTCGGCTCCGCAACTAAGTTGCTTAACCTAGCCACATAGATCAACTCGTCGGCTCATTCTTCAATAGGCACGCCATCAGTCCGATAAATCGGACCTCTGACTGCATGTAAGCATAGGGTTTCAGATTCTATTTCACTCCCCTCCCGGGGTGCTTTTCACCTTTCCCTCACGGTACTGGTTCACTATCGGTCATCAGCAGTATTTAGCCTTGGAGGATGGTCCCCCCTGCTTCCCACAGGATTCCACGTGTCCCGTGGTACTTAAGAACACAAGCAGAGACTTTCCCTTTTCGTCTACAGGACTATCACCTTCTACGATTGCCCTTTCCAGAGGCATTCGACTAAGGAAAAGTTTTGTTACTCTGTCGCAGACCTTAGAATCTGCCCCCTGCGTCTTGCAACCCTAAAATAGCTTAGGCTCTAAGTCCACTTAGCTATCTTAGTTTGAGCTTTTCCCCTTTCGTTCGCCACTACTAAGGGAATCTCTTTTGATTTCTCTTCCTCAGGTTACTTAGATGTTTCAGTTCACCTAGTTACCCCTCCGACATAATCGGAGTGCCCCGATTTAATCGGGGCGGGTTGCCCCATTCGGGAATCCCCAGCTAAGCTAGCTAGACAGCTGACTGAGGCTTTTCGCAGTCTTGCCACGCCCTTCTTCGGCTGCTGATGCCAAGGCATCCACTCTATGCTCTTTATCCCTTGACCCACATCAGACAGAACACAAAACCTATTCAATTGTTAACGTGCAGAGATATTCTCCGTCCAGGAGTATGCCAATTATACAGCAGGGCTTTTTTGTTGTCAAATAAACCCGAATGCGGGACTATTTCTTTGTAGTTAAAATTTAGTATTTTTGGTTTCCGAGGCCAGAATCTGTCAATATGTCATCGCGAACCTAATTTCCTCTCCCTTAAACCACTTCTGTCATTGCGAGCCCCGACTTGTCGGGGCGTGGCAATCTCCACCTTCACCAACCCCACCGGGATTGCTTCGTCGCTTCGCTCCTCGCAATGACAAAGAAGAAGAACCTCGCGATGACAGATAATAAGGGCATCACAATGACACGCGAGACGCTTATTCCAGGAGCATGTTATCTATCAATCGCGTTTTGCCTATCCTGACGGCTAAGGAAGCCACTGCCGGGCGGTCGAGCAAGCTTAGTTCTTCTAATGTCCCGGCATCAGCGATGCTGACATAGTCAATCTGGGCTAGAGGCTCTTTCTGGATAAGTGCGGTCATTTGCCGGCGAATCTTTTCCGCATCCTTTTCCCCACTCTGCCCTGATTGCCGGGCTAATATCAGAGCGTTAAACAATATCGTGGCTGCCTGGCGCTCTTTTGGGCTGAGGTATATATTGCGACTGCTCATGGCCAGACCATCGCTCTCCCTGACCGTAGGCACAACCACGATTTCTATCCCCATGTTGAGGTCAGCCGCCATTCTCTTAATGACCGTCACCTGCTGGACATCTTTCTGTCCGAAGTAAGCCCTTGATGGCTGGACAATGTTGAATAGCTTGGCCACTACAGTGGCTACGCCCCTGAAATGCCCCGGACGAGATGCTCCCTCAAGTCGCTCGGTCACCTTCTCCACATCCACCCAGCTGCGAAATTCGGGTGGGTACATCTCATCATCGGAAGGGACAAAGACGATATCCACCCCCTCTCCCTGCAACAACTCCAGGTCACGCTTAAGGTCTCGGGGATAAGCGCCAAAATCTTCCCTGGGGCCAAATTGAGCGGGGTTAACGTAAATGCTAACAATAACGGCGGAATTTTCCACCTTGGCGCTCTTCACTAAAGCCAGGTGACCTTTGTGAAGATAGCCCATCGTGGGAACGAAGCCCACTGTGCCCTTGAGCTGCTGCCTTAATGCCCTTATCTCGGGTATAGTCTTTACTACCTGCATGTCAGTCACAGTTTGGTTTTCCCAACAATTTCCCCCTTAAGATAAGGGGGATAAAAGAGGGTTATGAATATCTCTGCATGTTATTCTACATCAACTTTCAAAGCTAACCAAAGATGTTTATTTCATAACTCCCTTTGCCCCTCTTATCTTAAGAGGGGGAAGCGGGGACTTGTCTTGAGAGTAGGAAGTAGGGAATTGTCCCCGGTAAAATTTGTCTGCCGCTCATGCCGCTAGCTTTCAGCCTTTAGCTGTTTAATGAGGCTTTCATCCACGGTATAACTCTGCTCCGTAGTGGGGAAACTACGAGACTTAACTTCAGATATGTAACTGGAAACAGCAGTCTTAATTTCTCCGGCTAACCTGGCATATTGCTTGGCATGCTTGGGCACAAAATCGGTATAAAGACCCAGAAGATCGCTGATTACCTGGACTTGACCATCACAATCAGGTCCGGCGCCGATGCCAATCGTGGGGATAGCCAGTTTTTGAGTAATAAGTTTGGAAAGAGGCGCTGGAGTGCATTCCAGAACGATAGCAAAGGCGCCAGCTTCCTCCAGAATACGGGCATCGTTAAGCAACTTTTTGGCTTCCTCCACCACTTTACCCTGCACCTTAAACCCGCCCAATTGATGTATGGATTGCGGAGTAAGCCCAATATGCCCCATGACCGGGATGCCACAGTCAACAAGGCGTCTAACTTTTCCAGCAACGACCTCACCCCCCTCCAATTTCACCGCCTGTGCCCCCCCTTCCTGAATAAATCTTGCAGCATTATGTAAAGCATCGGAGACGCTGATATGATAGCTCATGAATGGCATATCGCCTATTATTAAGGCTTTCCTGGCTCCTCTCACTACAGCTTTGGTATGATGAATCATCTCCTCCATGGTCACCGGAATAGTTGACTCATAGCCCAACATCACCATCCCTAAGCTGTCTCCAACCAATATCAAAGGCACACCAGCTTCATCAACTATTTTAGCCGTCACATAATCATAGGCGGTAAGCATAGGTATTTTCTCTTTCCTGTGCTTCATCTCTTTTATCTCGGTGATAGTAACTCGCATTGTCTCCTCCTAAACATAGTAGTCAGTAGCCAGTAGCCAGAATTCAGTAGTCAGGATTTAGCAATCAAAGGTCACCCATACTGGCTACCGACTTCTGAATTCTTTCCCACTGAGGCACCACAGGCAAAGGTTCAATGATTCTGTTTTGATTATCCACACGAACTATGCTGGGAGTCATGCTGATTGCTTCATCATCAGAAACCTCACAATAGGAGACGATGATAACTATGTCGCCCTTGGCCACCAGTCTGGCAGCAGCACCGTTGATACCGATAATCCCTGAATTTGCCTCACCTTCGATAGCATAAGTGCTGAACCTGGCCCCGTTGTTGACATTTAGCACCTCCACCCTTTCGAAGGGCAAGATATCGCTGGCCTCCATGAGAACCCTGTCAATAGTGATACTGCCTTCGTAATCCAAATCGACTTGAGTAACCCGGGCCCGGTGGATTTTACTTTTCAGCATAGTTCTCATTTTCTACCTCCTAAGTGTAAAGTTTCTTTGCTTACTTTTCTTTTCAAAGAAAGTAAGGCTTTCATTTCTTTTGCCTTCTGTTCATTGACCTGGCCTTTAGCTAAAGCAATAGGAATAGTCTGAAGTCCTAGTTCTTTATAGGTAGTGAGCAAAAAGGGGGTCCTGGCATCAAGAGCGCTCAAGTGCCTCTCTATAGTGCCTACATCCCCACGGGCAACAGGGCCGGTGAGACAGTCCGGCAAGCCGATATTGTCAATATTGTTTATCGTCCCTTTGAGCAAGGGCAGCAAGGCTCTGGTCGCCTCCTTTGACGACACCCCGAAATCCAGCCACAAGTCCAGAGCTAACTTAACCAGGGTCACCAGATAATTACAGGCGAAAACGGCTGCGGCGTGATACAGCACCTTATCCCCGGGCTTGAGTACCACCCAGTTGCCGTTCAAGAGGTGAGTTAACTCCTTCAGCGTTGATAATAGTGGTTCTTCGGCTTCCAGGGCGAAGGTCGAGCCAGGCAAGTTTTCTATAGCCTGGTCAACATCGGCAAAAGTCTGCAACGGGTGAAAGGAACCCACAGTCGCCCCCAGTTTTCTTGCTGGTTCCAGAATATCCACGGAATGAGCGCCACTGCAATGCACTACGCTCTGTCCTTCATGCCACTGCACTTCGCTGCACACCTGGGCTATAACATCGTCGGGTGTGGTGATGAAGACCAGCTCAGCAGTATCTGCCACCTCCTGAGCGGTATGGCAAACCCGGCAATTGGATACCAGCCTGGCTAGCTTACGTGCCGAGGGCAAAGTGCGGCTGGATACAGCCACCACCGGGCATCCCTTTCGAGAAAGCCCTACTGCCAGGGCGGTGCCCGTCGTTCCCGCGCCAATAAAGCCTGTCTTTACCATCTATTTACACCTATATCTCCATACATAACCATAAATTAAAAAACCCTCACGGCCTAACCGAGAGGGTTATCAAGACAACTCTTCTTGTCCGTCTCGGTCACCGCCGATCCAAGCGGACTTTTAACTACTCAATTCTCCGGCTCACTGCCTCAAGGGTCAATGGCTATCTATGATGGTAATACACCCGTATTATTTTGTCAATATGATTCTCCCTCCCCTGGCGGGAGGGAGTTAAAGGGAGGAGTCCTTCACCCTCACCTTAATCCTCTCCCATCAAGGGAGAGGAATTTTTTCCTGGCTGCAAAATCTAAGGACCTCAGCAAAATTATTGATTTTCGTAAGGTTGGTGCTTTCCACAAAGCCATCATAGGTGAGATTGATCCAGGGCTTGCGATACAAGGCACTGAACTTATCTGACATCGCCGCCACAATTCCACCGGGCATACAGCCATGGGGCATTACCGATATCACGCCAGCAAACTTAGGATTCTCCATCCATTCGACTCCACTACCGATACTGAGAACTGCCTCGCTTCCGCATTTTGGGGAAAGCCAGTGGCTGGTCTGCGCCAGTAACACTTCCGGCGAAGGCTCTCTCTCATCAACTCCGACTAAGTCGGAGTAATGTTTAATTACCGTGTGCTCGTCATGCTCCCAGACACGCTTT
>DATBWO010000022.1:0-3774 GCA_036514775.1 Dehalococcoidia bacterium
CTTGTCCCCTCTCAATTTGCGGTAGCACACAAGAGGCTCCCCTCCAGAGGCTCTGATGAGATTGCCACGCGGAGTTTACCCTGAGCGGAGGCGAGATTTCTTCACCTGCGGCTCAGAATGACACCCCTGTCATTGCGAGGAGCCAAAGGCGACGAAGCAATCTCGGTGGGGACAGGGGATTGCCACGCTCTTGTTACGATTATCGGGTTGTATGATTTAAGAAACGGCAGTATCGCATCGATTACGAATTTCCTCCTGTCGGGCGCATGCGAATTTGTTTTCCAGGCATTTAGCTGCACTAAATCAGTTGCCACTTGAACCGATTGCCCAAATAGTCGTTTGTGGTATACTAATGCCCTTAGAAGACACTTGGGACCCCCGGACTAATAAGAAGGCGTAATCCGTCGTAACCGTAATGCGAAAGTACATCGAAGACATCAGAAACATCAAAAACAGGATGTTGTGGGGCTATGACCTAAATCTTTTGGCGGTGGTCAGCATATCCACGCTGGTATTAATCCTAGCACGTTACTATCGTTTACACATCGATTTTCCCAAGGCAACGGAGCTCATTTATTATCTGCTTATCCCGCTGGCCGCGGGTTTCCTGTTTTTCCGGGATAAGCCCTGGGATTTTGGCATCCGCATTGGCCGCTGGAAACAGGCGATAATCATAACCGCAGTCTGCCTGGCTGCCATGGCTGGGATTCTCTACGCCGTCACCAGAAGGCCTGATTTTTACTCTTACTACCACAAAGCTTTTATAGACTGGCCCAAATTCCTGCGCGACGCCGCACTATACATGTTTGCCTGGGAATTTATATTCCGCGGATATATGCTGTTTGGGCTGGAGAGGTCGATAGGTAAACACGCTATTGTTGTACAGACCATTCCTTTTGTGCTGCTCCATTTTGGCAAGCCCTTTTTAGAGACGCTGGCCTGCATCCCTGGCGGCTTCATTATGGGTTACGTGGCGTACAGAACGAGGTCATTTTTGCCTTGTTTCGTCATTCACTTCGGCAGCTACGTAATGTGTTATCTCTTTGCTTACTAGAGCATTTATGCAGTTCTGACGTTATGCCTAGAACGGTAAGTAGGGGAGTATCTTATCAGGGTACAGGGCGAACATGATGCCGATGAGTATCGGCCAGTGGGCAATGTACATCACCAGAGGATGTCTTCCCGGGAATGCCAGCACTGAGGCAACCGGGTGGCTGAAATCAGGAATATTGAAGCTTCTATTCCCTTGCGGATATAGCATTTTCCCGCCAAACATCCCCACAAGAAATATGCCAAAACACGGCAGCAGCGGCCAGTAATCCATCGTGTTGAAGTGATATGGCCTTAGCCCCAGCCAGAGCAGCCAGGGAAAGTCAACAAAAATCCTTTGTTCCAGTAGGTAAATGCCTAGTGCTATCAGAGCAGCACCGAGTATCAAATTGATATAGCGGAATCTTAAAAAGAAAGGCGCGAGTATGAACGCAATCCCGAAGAAGTGGAGTATGCCAAATCGGACATATTCTTCTCTGGCGATTAGCCATGTTAGCAGAGTAATCACCATGCCCCATCCGAATATTTTCAGGCCTCTGAGCATGAAGCTCGACATTTTCTTTGATGCTCTGGCCTGGCTGATTGTCAGCGATACTCCAGCAAGGGAGACAAAAACGCTGACATTTACGATGGTAATCCACCACCAGAACCCTTTATACGCGCCGGGCACGCCGGTGTTTTGGATACCAAGGTAGTTAAGCACAAAGAGTACGTCGAAGACTATCATTATTATTATGGCGATGGTGCGTACGACGTCTATCTCCCAGAAACGTTTATGCGTACTTATATAACCAGTAGTTGTGCGTGTCATTCGTTAAGTTACTGCCACGATTGTATCATCCCTTGAGCAATCACTCAACATCAATGCTTGCGCTGGCTTTTTCTATGGTAGTTGAATGACTGATTTTGAGTTAGATCGCCAAAACAGGCTGGCAATCACTTGAGCAGTGCCTTCCTGCCAATAACCTCATGCCCGACATACCACCTCCGGATAGCCTCGACTACCTCATCGGGGCGATCCAGAACTCTTAAGAGGTCGAAATCACTCTCATCGACATACTTCTTGGATAAGACGGAGCTCCGCAGCCAATCCAGAAATCCCTTCCAAAATTCGCTTTTGAACAATACTACGGGAAAAGGTTTTATCTTATGGGTCTGTATGAGGGTTAGTATCTCTGTCACCTCGTCAAGCGTGCCCAGGCCACCCGGCATTATGACAAAGGCCACGGCGTATTTCACCAGCATGACTTTGCGAGTAAAGAAGTGATTGAACGTTATCGACCTTGTGGTGTAGGCATTACAGACCTGTTCTTCGGGAAGGGAGATATTCAGCCCGACCGATGCGACCCCAGCCTTGAGTGCACCTTTGTTGGCTGCCTCCATTACGCCCGGCCCCCCACCAGTTACAATTGAGAAGCCCGACTGTCCAAGCCGATAGGCTATTTCTTCTGTCTCGGTATATAGCTCATCATCCACTCCCAATCTAGACGAACCATATATGGTCACTGCCGGCTCGATACCGGAGAGATTATCAAAGCCCTCTACAAATTCTCCTATTATTCGAAACATCCGCCAGGATTCTTCTTTGGCCAGTTCATTTATCTCATATCCGTACGACATATCGCCTCCCTTTAAAAAGCACACATGGCACCGAGACGAACCGATTAGACCGGCTGGTGCAGCCTTGACCTTGTATTTTATCACCGTTTGCTTTATGCCAGCAAACTGTATGCCCGGACAAAGCAATAGTTGTTTCTGTCTTGATTTCTCTTGTTGATGCAGGATATAATTCGTCGTTTAGGAATGAAAATTGCCATCAGTGGTAAAGGGGGGGTAGGCAAAACAATGTTAGCCTCTATCCTTTCCACCATACTTACCCAGTTTGGTTACTCTGTTCTGGCCATAGATGCCGACCCAAATGCCACCCTGGCCACTGCTCTCGGCTTTCCCCACCCCGAAAAGATAACCCCGATATCTGAGATGGGAGACTTGATTGAAGAAAGGACAGGGGCACGTCCTGGCCAGGCAGCATCTTACTTCAAATTAAATCCCAGAGTTGATGATATACCGGAAAAGTATTGGGTGGAGCATAATGGAATCAAATTAATGGTGATGGGGCGGTTAAAGAAGGGTGGTAGTGGTTGTTATTGTCCCGAAAATGCCTTACTGGAGGCTTTAATTGCCCACATACTCCTGCGGAGGGATGAAGTAGTTATAATAGATATGGAGGCCGGGGTCGAGCATCTGGGGCGGGCGACAGCGAGAGCCGTGGACAAGATGATTATTGTGGTGGAGCCAGGTAAAGGAAGTATTGAAACAGCCTACAGGATAAGAGAACTGGCAAAAGACATAGGTTTGAAAAATATCGCGGTGGTAGCTAACAAGATTCGCAGTGAACAGGACAGGAATTTTCTTATTTCCGCCATGCCCGATTTTGAATTTCTGGGCTTTATCCCCTACGACCAGAGCATAATAGAAGCTGGTCTGGGTAATTTCCCTCTCATCAATGCCAGCCCAGAGGTCATCAGCCAAGTGCAGGATATTGCGGCACGCCTTAGTGCCGTTAAGTCGGGAATCATCGGTAAACCGATAAATTAAGAAAGGAGGGTTAGATGACGGCGAAGATAATTTCGGGAAACGACGTAGCCAAAGAAATCAGAGCTGAGCTGAAAGAACGGGTGACCAAGCTCAAAGAACGGGGTGTAACGCCGGGCCTAGTCATGA
>DATBWO010000023.1:0-22627 GCA_036514775.1 Dehalococcoidia bacterium
CGGTGATACTAGTGGGGATATCAGTGTGGCTCTGGTTCGCTGGCTTTAATTCCGAAGGTGAAATGTCATCGCGATAAAGGCCGATGTCCAGAGTACCCACGGGGATGGAGGTTCCTTCGAAGCCTTCGATTATTTCAGCTATGCGCTTGGCTAAAGGCACACCCCGAGTTCGCATGCCTACGAGCACAATATCTTCCGCGCCCTTATTCTTTTCTACAATCTCGTGGGCAATGCGAGCCAGTGCCCGCTCTATCTCCCTTGAGGTCAGGAGAATCTTTTCAGGCATCAAAAAACCCCCTGCCTTCAAACTGGCAAGAGGTCTCAATTGGTGCTTCTGTTACAATATGCTTAAGCATGTTGCCCCTTACCAGCCTCACTGGACTGATTTAAAGGTCTAATTAACAATTATGCCACAATTATAAAAATAATGCAACCCAGCACTCAATGCTCTGAGTTTTGGGGGAGATTTGTTACAGGGTTGCAGGGGGAGAGGGTAGCGTGAGCTATCCCTCCCCCCCCTAATATGAGGTTTAGGTTTACTGTCGAGAGATTTTGGTTGGCTCTGGGGTAACCGGTATAGCAGTTTGGGGCCTGCTCTCCAGACGGGAAGCTGGAAAACGCTGAGCACGGCGCAGGAAAGAGGGCATGTCGAGGGCATCGCTGCCGCCTCTTATCAGGCGGCGAAGCTCATCAGCGCTGCGTATTCCCCCGCCACGTGCAGTAGCGAAGCCAGTAGCGATAACAGTGATGCGAACCTCGCTATCCATCTTGGGGTCAAAGACCACGCCGAAGATTATGTTGGCGTTGGGGTCCACTGCTTGGCCAATTACTTGAGCAGCCTCATTACACTCAAACAGGGTGAGACTTGGGCCACCAGTAATATTGAATAGCACCCCTGTGGCTCCGCTGATGGATACGTCGAGCAACGGGCTAGCCATAGCAGCCTTAGCCGCTTCGGTAGCGCGACTTTGCCCGCCGGCTTTACCCACGGACATCCAGGCTGGGCCAGCATCTTTCATTACCGATTTAATATCAGCGAAGTCCAGGTTGATCAGTCCCGGGACGGTAACTACTTCGGAGATAGCCTGAACCCCCAAACGAAGGGCGTCGTCAGCCAGTCGGAAGGCGTTGTCCACAGTCGTCTTGGCATCACAGAGCTGAAGAAGGCGGTCATTAGGTATGATGATAAGCGTATCAACCTTGTTCGAAAGGTTTATCAACCCTTCCTCGGCTACCTCTGTTCTATGCGTCCCCTCGAAAGTGAAGGGTTTGGTCACCACTGCGATGGTGAGGGCGCCACTCTTTTTAGCTACTTCAGCCACTACAGGGATGCCACCTGTGCCTGTGCCACCGCCCATGCCGGCGGCAATAAACACCATATCCGCACCTTGCACGATTTCTTCAATCATGTCGCAGCTTTCTTCCGCGGCTTTGGTTCCAGTCTTATGATCGCCACCAGCGCCCAAACCCCTGGTCAATTTCTCGCCCAGTTGAATTCTAGTAGGAGCCTCGGCCAGAGCCAGGGCTTGGCCATCGGTATTCATGGCTATGAAATCAACGCCCTTTATGCCTTCGCGGACCATACGAGTAATGGCATTGCAGCCGCCGCCACCAATGCCTATAGCTTTGATTCTTGCTGGACTTGGAGTATAAATTTGTTTTGCCATTCTAACCTCCTTTCACAAATCAGGCGCGGAACAGCCTTCTAAATAAACTTACGAAGTTGCCCCAGACACCAGCGCGTTTTATTTGTAAATCTGATCCCTCTTTGCCTCGTACTGGCCATAGGATTAATCCCACGGTGGTAGCGTAAGCTGGATCATGAAGGATATCGGAAATGCCATAAATGCCCACGTTCAAAGGTCGGCCTTTGCGTACCGGCATTCGCAAAAGTGACTGTCCTAACTCGTCAAGCCCGGGTAGGTTAGCTGTGCCACCTGTGAGCACTAAACCGCAAGGCGCCAAAGTCTGGTAGTCGCTAGTGGGCATCTCCATCAATGTAAGTTGGAGCAACTCCTCCATGCGAGCCCGGATGATATTGCATAGGTCTTTATAAGAGGCGCTATGACCATTCTCGATACCCACTTGGACCGTTTCGTCAAGTTCTAAAGTGGGGGTGACATTGCCATATCTCTTCTTCATCTTTTCCGCAATATTAAAAGGCAGGCCCAAGCCTATAGAGATATCGCTGGTTACTTGGTAACCGGCTACTGGAATGATAGCGGTGTGATAGATGCTGCCATTCTTAAATACCGCTATATCCGTGGTCCCGCCACCGATGTCAGCCATGATAACACCCGTGTCTCTTTCCTCCGGAGTCAATACTGCTTCTCCGCTAGCCAGGGGCTCAAGGATGAGGTCTTCAACGTCAATACCGATACTGCGGACGCATTTAGCCAGGTTTTGTATTGAAGTCACTGAAGCAGTGATGATATGGGTTTCTACATCTAACCTGGATGCATGCATGCCTACCGGCTGTTTCACTCCTTCCTGTCCGTCCAGAGCGTAGTATCGCGGAATAGCATGGAGCACCTTCTTTCCTTCGGCGACGGTGACATTACGAGCCGCAGATAGCACCCGCCTAAGGTCCTGAGTGCGCACCAATCGATCGTCTCGCGGGATAGCCACTACCCCTCGATTATTCAGACTGCTTATATGTCTGCCGGTAACCCCAACATAGGCAGAATCTATACGTATGCCGCTAATTCTTTGAGCTTCCCTCACCGATGCGGCAATGGACTGTCTGGCTTCGTCCATATTAACTACGATGCCTTTATGTAGGCCATGAGAGGGAATGACTCCCACTCCTAAAACTTCAATGTCATCTTCTGCTTTGACATTAGCCACGATAGTGGCTATTTTAGTGGTGCCCACATCAATAGCTGAAATGATTTTCTTTGCCATTTTCACCTCCTTATTTTACTGAGAATGCTGCCTAGTTGAGTCGCTCAGCTATCCTTAGTTTAGCGCTGCGGCTGCGTGGGTTGGATTCTATCTCCAACGAGGTAGGTTTGATAACCTTCCGTGAAATGAGCTTCAAGGTGGGCACATGCCCACACCGACATATTATTGCTCCCGGGGGACATAGGCAGCTGCTGGCTGCGTAGCGCATGAATTGCTTAACTATACGGTCTTCCAGAGAATGATAACTAATGACTGTTAATCTCCCCCCGGGGCGAAGGAGGTTAATAGTTTGTTTGAGAGCCAGCTCCAGATTCTCTAGTTCACTGTTGACCGCGATGCGAAGTGCCATAAAGGTTCTTGTGGCAGGGTGAATTCTGGCATGCTTGCCGCCTAAAGCTTGCTCCACCAAACGGGCAAGCTCCACGGTAGTAGCGATAGGGCGATTTTGAACGATGTACCGCGCTATCCGCCGGCTGTGGCGCTCTTCACCGTATTTTTCTATGAGCTTAGCCAACTCTTGCTCGGAGAAGCTGTTAACGATATCCGATGCAGTTAACCCTTGCCCGGCATTGAACCTCATATTCAGAGGGGCATCGAGGTGGAAGCTGAAGCCACGTTCGGCTGTATCCAGTTGCAGAGAAGAAACACCAAGGTCGAAAAGAATACCATCAACTGGATGAAAATGGTATCTTTCGCATATCGCCTCAAGGTTAACAAAGTTGTCATTAACCAAAGTAACCGCTTCGCCATAGTCGCTAAGTTTCATTTGACTTACTTCGATGGCTTCAGGGTCAGCATCAATACCCAAAAGCCTTCCTGAGGGTGATATTTTTCCCAGTATGGCTGCCGCGTGTCCCCCCAGTCCCACAGTGCAGTCAACGAAGTAACCTCCTCGCTGAGCCTGTAGCCCTGCTATAACTTCATCAACTAGGACCGGCACGTGGACAGGTATGGACATGGTGACGCTCATTCGCTATACTCCAAAACCTTCAATTATCTGTGATGCCTGTTCTTCGGCCGATGTTTTCTCAGCCTTCCATTCGTTTTCGCTCCAGAGTTCAACACGATTATTGGCACCGACAACAATCGTTGTGTCACCAATCCCAGCGTACTCGCGCAAGAGATCGGGCAATTTTATTCTGCCTTGGCCATCAAATGAGGTGCTGAAGGCGGAGCTGAAGATAGCGCGATTCAACTTCCTTAAGTTAGCTGGCGTTAGTGCCTTGGTAGCCAGGCTATCGGACAGCCTCTTCCATTCTGCTATTGGATAAACGGCGATGCATTTCTCTCCCATCCCCTTGGCTAATATCACGACCTCCTTTATCTCTCGCCTGAATTTTGGCGGCAGAGGCACTCTTCCCTTGTCATCAACCTTATATGGATACTCACCAAAAAACATCTTAGGCCCTCTGAACTCTTACTCCAATTTCATGTAAGTGCCAATCTCTCAAAAATCCCTCAGTCAATTCCGTCAATTCCTGTGGCGTCCTATTTAGACAATAGTAGGTAATGCCTGCCTCGCTTTTCTTGCCCAGTATTCCCTGCCCAATTAGATCCTGTATCTCCCCCTCCAATGCAACTTTATCCGCCCCTTGATTCACTGCGACGCATTCAGCGGTGAACTTCAGCTTGGGATATTTCATGCAAAAAAGAAACACTCGCAATCTGGTGAGGCTGTCTCCGTAACTCTCCCAAACTTTAGACACCACTTCTGACTCCACACTTTCTGTCATGTTATGCTCTTTTTACCCTTTTTCCCCACTTTTCCCCACCACTTCATTATAAACCTTGTTCTTATTTTGTCAATACCTTTTGGTGGTTTTTTGAATTTTTGAACAATTTTTGTCTTGGGGGTTGAGGATAGAGTGGTGCTACATATAGCCCAATGAATACACTGCTCCCGAGAGCCAAAGTCACTGGGAAGGAAGCACAAGGCTTTTTTTATCGCCGTCTACATGGTAAGATATGCACCTTGGAGGTTTTTATTGGGAGAATCCATGCGTATTGATATCTTGTGTCTCTTCCCTGAAATGTTTGACTCTCCACTCAACCAGAGCATCATCAAGCGTGCTCGGGAGCGGGGATTGGTAAACATCGTGATTCATGATATTCGCGACTACACCCATGACAAACATCATATTGTGGATGACTATCCCTACGGCGGTGGACCTGGCATGGTGCTCAAGCCTGAGCCTATTTTTGAGGCAGCAGAGGCAATAAAACAGCAACTTGGTGTAACTGGGATGCCTATCATATTACTCACTCCTCAGGGCAGGCTTTTTTCTCAAGCTGTTGCTCAGGAGTTAGCTCTCCACACTCATCTTATGTTAATTTGTGGCCATTATGAAGGTTTAGACGAGAGAGTATGTGAGCGCTTAGCTACTGATGAAATCAGTATTGGGGATTATGTACTTAGTGGGGGGGAATTAGCTGCTCTGGTTGTGGTGGATGCTATCGTGAGACTTATACCGGGAGCGCTGGGCTCACAGGATTCCGCCAGCAGTGATTCTCATAGCAACGGGCTTTTGGAATATCCCCAATATACCAGACCGGAGGTATATCGGGGATGGTCAGTACCCTCTGTTTTGCTTTCAGGAAATCATGGCGAAATTGCTCAATGGCGACGCCGTCAGGCTATCCTGCGAACGGCGAAACGACGCCCTGACCTCTTGGAGAAGGGCAATCTATGCGACGAGGAAAGGAAATGGATATTAGAGAATTTATTAAACCCAAAATGAACCCCAGCATTCCTCAAATTTCCCCTGGCGATACAGTCAGGGTTAGTTTGAAGGCTATAGAAGGGGATAAAGAGCGACTGCAACACTTTCAAGGCGTGGTGATTAAAGTGAGGAAGGGTGTTGATGGTGGAAGATTTACAGTGAGGAGGGTATCTTACGGAGTTGGGGTGGAACGTACTTTCCCTTTCCAATCCCCTTTTGTGCAAAATGTAGAGGTGCTTAGGCATGGACAGGTGCGCCGAGCCAAGCTCTATTATATGCGCAGGCTCAGCGTTAAGCAGGCTCGACTTAAGGAAAGGCGAGAGAGGGCATTAGAGCAAGCCATGCCTCAAGAGGAAGTGGAAGAGAAAGTGGGAGAAGCGACAGAGGAAGTGGAAGAAGAACAGACCTCTGAATGAACTACGCCGAGGTGGCAGTCAATTCCCCGGGGAGCCGGTCAACTTTTTGCTATGCCATACCGCCAGGGCTTGATATTAGTGTCGGACAAGCAGTATGGGTGCCTTTCGGCTCCCGGGTTATTCAGGGGATTGTGCTCCGATTATCAGACGAGCCATCGGCCGAGCACCCAGCTGACCTGAGTGCTCGGCTTAAGGAAATAGCTGGCATTGTTACTGATGGTTCTTTGCTTTCCCCGATACAAGTAAAGCTTGCTCAGTGGATAAGCGAACACTATTTTGCTCCCCTTTTCGCTGCCCTGGCTTTAATGCTGCCTCCAGGATTAGAGAGGCGGGCTATTACCTGCTTCCAGTTAACAGCCCCTGATTTAATCAGGGGTCAAGTAGGTTTGCCCTTAACACCTGAGCAACGGCAAATCCTTCATATTATGAAAGGGAAAGAGAAGACAAGTTTGCCCGAGCTGGAGAAAGCAGTTGGCAAAAGAAAAGCCCGGCAAATCACCGACCAGTTGCTAGACCGTCAGCTAATTACAAAAACTCTGGAATTTGGGAAGGCGAAGATAAAGCCCAAAACACTTCCTTATATTAAGCTAGTAGCTGACAGAGAAGAAATTGAAGTGGCGAAGGCTCGCCTGGATAAATCTAGAGCTTATAAGCAGGCCGAACTCTTAGAATTTCTGACCAAACAGACTCAACCTGTTTTAGTGAGCGAACTGAGGGAACGTCTCAATTGCTCTCTTGCTACTATCAAAGCCCTGGAGAGCCGCCATTTGGTCTCAGTGGCAAGGCTCAGGGTAAGACGTGACCCCTTATCTCACCTCATGCTCACAAGTTCTCCACCTCCGGTTCTCGCTTCATCTCAGCAAGCCGCTTGGGAATCGATCCAAGACGTCATTGCGAGGGAAGCGAGGCAACCTGGCATACCACCGGTTTTCCTCCTTTTCGGCGTTACTGGCAGCGGCAAAACTGAGATTTACCTGCGAGCCTTGGCTCAGGTTATTACCGCCGGTAAGCGAGGCATTTGCCTTATCCCGGAAATCGCTTTGACCCAACAAACAGTAGAGAGATTTGCTAATCGCTTCCCGGGACGCGTGGCAGTATTACATAGCGGCCTTTCCCCGGGAGAACAGTTCGACGAATGGCAATGGATAATGGAAGGAAACTGCGATGTAGTCATTGGGCCGAGGAGTGCCTTATTTGCACCCCTGCCCGACCTCGGGCTTATCATTATCGATGAGGAACATGAATGGACCTACAAACAAGAAGATAAATCACCTCGCTATCATGCCCGCGACGTGGCTATTAAGTTGGCTCAACTTAGTGATGCTGTTGTCATCCTGGGCAGCGCTACCCCTGATATTGGCAGTTTCCATAAGGCACAGCAAGGCGAATATCATCTTGTAGAGCTAAAGGAAAGAATTACTCCTCGTGGTTATTCCCCTCTTCCCCAAGTAAGCATAGTGGATTTAAGGGAAGAGCTTAAAGCCGGAAACACAAGCTTGTTTAGCCGTTCCTTATTAGCTGCCATGAAAGAAACTCTGGCGCAGGGCGAGCAGATAATTCTTTTCCTTAACCGTCGGGGCACAGCTACCTTTGTTCGGTGTCGTAACTGTGGCTTTGTTTTTCGCTGCCCCCGCTGCTCTATAGCCCTTACTTACCATTCAGTGGAGAAAAGGCTAATTTGCCATCGCTGCCGCTATTCTGTTCCAGTATCCCAAAGCTGTCCCCGGTGTTTTCGGCGTAATCTCAGGTTGCTGGGCATTGGTACGCAGAGGATAGAAGAGGAGGTAAGGCATTTCTTCCCCGAAGCAAGATTACTTCGCTGGGACAGGGATGTGATTACCAGGAGATATGCTCATGAGGAGTTGCTAAAGGATTTTCGTGACCACAAGGCAGATGTGCTTATTGGCACCCAGATGATAGCCAAAGGATTAGACCTGCCTCAGGTGACCTTGGCCGGGGTAATCAGTGCCGATACTGGCCTTAATTTTCCTGATTTCCGCAGTGGCGAGCGCACTTTTCAACTCCTGTGTCAGGTAGCGGGCAGGGCGGGGCGTGGGGTTAAAGCCGGAAAGGTTATCATCCAGACTTATTCCCCCGATAACTACACTATTTAAGCTGCTGCCAAGCATGATTATCTTGGGTTTTATCTTAAGGAAATAGATTATCGCCGCCGATACAATTATCCCCCTTTTAGCCAATTAATCCGCCTGGTTTATAGCCACCCCAATGAGGAGTTATGCCGCAGTGAGGCAGAGCGGGTACATCGTCTAATTCTTGATGAAAGGGCAAAAGAGGGCATAATCAACTTCAGTGTAATTGGTCCTGTGCCCACTTTTGCCTTTAGAGCCAGGGGCAGGTATCGCTGGCAACTCTTCCTCCGTGGTCCTGACTCGACTCGGATGTTATCCCATCTCACTTTGCCGCGGGGCTGGACCATAGATGTCGACCCCGTAGGGATGGTTTGATTTTGCGAAACTATCGGCAGAGCCCAACCACGGGAATTTGCAGTTCTGGGCTGATTGACGTAATCCCGACTTTGTCGGGACAAATTAGGTAGGAGTAACCCACTAATGCCCTCTGCACCTGAGCGCCAACTCTGCTTAGAAGCAGATAACCGACTGACCGCATCACCGCCCAACAACATGGGTGCCTGTTAATATATCTATTTCATCAGTACTGTGCCATCTGGACGTACTACATATGGTCCCATATCCCGCGACCCATTCGGTAGTAGTTCGCCAACTCCAGCGTCATAAAGCTCTTTCGCCATGTGCGGATCTGGAATAGGAGAACCGGGTGTGGGGCTGGGCGGGACAGCCGTATCTCCATACACTATTACGAACACATTAATAACTCCCACCGCAAGACCTGGGAAAAACCCCCAACAACCAACAGCAGCACTTATGACTGCGCTGATTAGTCCTTTTACGAGCTCCTCTTCTTTCGTAGCATTGGTCGCAAGTCCAACAAGTCCAAGAAGAGGGACATCATTAATCGTTCCGTGATATAGATGATTAATAATGTCTCCGAGAGGAGGCTCCAAGAGATTATATGAATTTGCTATCTCCATTAGAATGTTTGGATCAGCATCTGCGATCCCGACTGCCTCGAGGGCTGCACTAAACCCCAGAACTTCAGGTTGACCTTTCATCATCTCCGCATCTTCGTAGATTTGCTGGTCAGCTATTGGTTGAGTTGGATCCACGGTTCCTCTCAGCAGTACTAGGGTGTCTATGGCGAACACGACATATATTTCGTGGTCATCACCCTCCTCTCTCCACTCAGCTGCTGCACTGACCATGTGGGGGAATCCGTTCAAGAATAGATGCATGGCAAACCGCTCCTTTGTTTCGAGGGCGAACTCAGCAACGCGCAGAACCTCTTGCCCGTCCCTGTAAGTCCTTAATTCGGCGTAGATGATTCCTTCATCTGGAAACACAGTTTCAGCCGTAATTTGAGGGGGCACTGTTGGGGCACAGGCTCCGGCCACCAGTGAGAAGACCAGCGCTGCCACGACCAAGCGAAAAGCAACAAATAACAACTTACTGCGCATCGATACACCTCCTCCCATAAAAGGTTAGTTTTTCTAAAAAATTCTAGCTTGTAGCCTATATTATATCACCCCCCCGCACCGTCAAGCGTCTTTGGGATTTTTCGGGTTGGTAAAAAAGTTGGTAAATTTGGTGATAGGGGCTGAGTGCTGGCTCTTATACCAGCCCATAATACTAACCTGATAAACGAGACGGCCCATCAAGTTTTGGGAAACCTTACCTCTTACAGAATTTCTGTTTTATCTTCGCGGTGCCGCCATGTAAACCTTGTCAGAATTCTCGCCTGTTTTCCAGCGCTTGCCCCAAAGTTAGGTCATCAGCATATTCCAGCTCAGCACCGAAGGGCAAGCCACGAGCCAGGCGAGTAACGCGAATGCCCAGAGGCGTGATAATCCGTTGCAGATACATAGCCATAGTTTCGCTCTCTACATTGGGATTGGTTGCGACAATCACTTCGGTTACTGAGTCATCTTTAAGACGGGTCAGAAGCTCCTTTATCTTTATCTCTTCAGGCCCTACCCCCTGTGTCGGATTGATAGTTCCGTGAAGCACATGATAAACACCGTTATATTTTCCCGTCTGCTCTAAAGGAAGGATATCTGAAGGTTTCTCCACAACACAAATTTTGGAATGGTCACGCTCTTTATCCTGACAAATGCGGCAAGGGTCACAATCAGTTATGTTAAAACAAACCGAACAAAGCTTTACCTTTTCCTTCAGTGTTAAAATAGCCTCGGCTAAAGCCTTGGTTTCTTCGTCAGGGCTGCGTAAGAGATGATAAGCCAGTCTTTTAGCACTTTTTGGCCCGATTCCAGGCAGCTTATTTAATTCCTCAATTAATCTGGCTATAGGCTCAGCGACAAAACTCATTTTCCCTGACTCTTTACCTTATTGTAATTCTGAGCCCCGACTTGTCGGGGCAAAGGATCTCCAAACTTTTGCCTAAAGTAACCCTGGTATATTGAGACCGCCGGTCAAGCTGCTGAGGTGCTTACTAACAAGCTCCTGTGACTTGGTAATAGCCTCGTTAACGGCAGTCATGACTAGATCTTGTAGTAACTCAACATCTCCTGCCTCTACCACTTCGGGAGATATTTCCACAGAATGCATCTTCTGGTGTCCGTCAAGCACCACCTTGACGGCACCACCTCCACTTGTAGCTTCCACGGTCATGCCACCCAATTCTTCCTGGGCTTTAGCCAGCTTTGCCTGAAGTTGCTGAGCTTGACGCAATATTGATTTATCCATCTTATTCCTTTCCCTTGGCTTCGCTCACGACGACAACTCCTCCTCACTAATCCTGGCTCCCATTTCCAGAGCAGCTTTAATTACCGGATTTTGTGTTCTTGCCTGGGATGGGATTTCTCTTTTGGAATCAACTAAAATACACCGTATCTTATAGGGCCGGCTGAATACCTCCTTAAGCTTTTTCTCCACCAGATGTCGATATTTGGCGTCTTCGATTTTATCCTTATGGAAAGAATAATAGAAACCTAACACCAATGTATCATCTTCAAGAGCTATGGGGTCGCAGGCGCTACGCAAAAAAGCATCCAAATTGCCACTGGAACCTTCCCCTCGTAAAGATTTAATGAACTCCCTCCAGCGGCTACGGAGGTAATCAATGTCTTGAGAAATCTCTTGGCTGGGGACCTCGGCCCCGACTCTATCGGGATCCAGTGCCACAGGGACATCGCTAGGAACTCCAGTCCCGACTCTGTCGGGATCCAGTGCCACTGGGGCCTCAGCCCCGACTCTGTCGGGGGACTCAATTATCTCAGTCCCGACTCTGTCGGGATCCGCTACCTGCGCAGGTTTAGTTGTAGTTAGTTGCTCTTGTCCAGTGGCTGGAGACAGAGCGCAATCCAATAAGGCCAATTCTAAGGATAAAGCGGAGTAATTATCGTTGCGAAAATCTATGCTGGAGAAAGATTTAACTGCCTTAAGCAAGTAATCCAGCGCAGCATTAGTCGCAAGGCTTCCCATCTCAGCTAAGTCTTCGCTGGTAACATCCAGGGCCTCTTCGCAGTGGGATTTAGCCAGCAATAATCCTCGAAGGTATTCTACCAAGCCTAGATTGAACTGACGAAGGTCAATTCCATCGCTATTGAGGCTATTTATAACTTTTAGCCCAGCAGCCACATCTTTACTGACCACACATCGTGCTAATTGTCTAACCCGTGAATCCCACCTGATGCCCAGCTCCGCTTCAATCTGAGCAAGCTCAATTTGGTTGCCATAGTAAGCAATCATCTGCTGTAAAATATTTTCGGCATCTCGAAGGCTCCCGGTAGCAGCACGAGCAATAAGCTCTAAGGAACCGGGCTCGATGTGAATCCCTTCCCTCTTGCATATTAGCTTGAGTTTATCCGTTATCTCGGTTTGCCCCAGGCGATGAAAATTAAACCGCTGACATCTCGATATTATGGTGGCTATCACCTTGTGCGCTTCCGTGGTAGCTAAAACAAAGATTACATGTGGTGGTGGCTCCTCCAATGTCTTCAGCAAGGCATTGCAAGCTGCCTCGGTAAGCATGTGGACTTCATCTATAATATATACCTTGTAGCGAGCAAGGCTGGGGGCGTAATTGGCCTTTTCCCTCAGACTACGAATTTCATCAATGCCACGATTGCTGGCGGCGTCTATCTCTATTACATCCAAAGCCCTGCCCTCGGTGGTGGAACGACACATATCGCAGGCATTGCATGGCTCGCCGCCTGCTTGATTAGGGCAGTTGACTGCTTTGGCTAGGATGCGTGCCGTACTGGTTTTGCCTGTACCTCGTGGACCGCAGAAAAGATAAGCATGAGCTATTTTCCCACTCTCTACGGCATGACGCAGAGTCTGAGTCACAGGCTCTTGTCCCACCACCTCGCTTAAGGTCTGTGGCCGCCACTTGCGGTAAAAAACCTCAGAACCCATATGCTCTTATTATACACCCCTCCACCCAATCCCCAAAGGAGATTTTTGTGCCAGAGAGAGAGTAAAATATCGATTTTTTACAGCAATAAGCAGTGGCTGCCTATAGTACAATGGAATCACAGAAGCAGAATTTCTCGAACTGGAACTCTACATCTGCGACGCTAAGGAGCTCGCCTTAGCTGCCTGATTTATCAGGCTTGGGCACCGAGTCCTTAGAGATTTTATATATGGGCTGCTTCTACAGGAAAGTCTGTTAAGGATTGTACTCTATGCAGTTTTCCATTTCTGTCTTAGATATATCCCGCTGAGCTCCAGTCATACCAAAATCGTAAAGAGACGTGGGGGTCTGCCCACCATCAGCGATGACTTTCACCATGCCAAATGGAACCTGACTGCTCACCCATACTTCTCCCCCGCCTGCCGCAAATTTGGCCACATTTACTGTCTTTCCCGTGGGGGTGGTATATGTTCCATATGATATATTGGGAAGATTCGGGTCATACGTGCCAGGGGTCTCAGTCTCAGGAGGTTCATAAGGGCTTTCACTAACATCCATACATATCGCCTCGTCTCCCATCTTCACCACGTACTTTACAGCCTGGCCGGTGGCAGTCTCGGTCCATATCTGCATAATAGTCTCTTCCTCCCCTGACATAGTCATTTCAAATCCAGTGCAGGTCTTTCCATCAACTGTGTCTTGTCCTATATACTCCATCTTCAGGTGTGACTCTCCACCAGTAGTAATGATATACTCAGCCCATTGTCCTGCTGCCGGTGCTGGAAACCCGGTGTAACCAGATTGGGTATCATCACAAGCTGGCAACAAAGTTATCGCCAGTAAAAGGCCTACTAAGGCACCAATTACTTTTTTCACTTCTGCACCTCCTGATGAAAACCGAATAGGCAAACCCCACACCTCTCCACATCGGCAATACTAAAGAGCTAGCCGTAGTTGCCTGATTTATCAGGCGTGGGGCACCGAAACCAAAAAAATTATTTGTTGGCTTGCTTCTCAGCCCAGTTGCCTGCCAGGGGTACCTTCCACATCTTGCCCTGGTAGGCCTGAATCATAAGGACAATCCACAAAACAAGCATTACCATACCTATGATCCAACCAAAAGCTACCCCAGCCCTATACAGACCCAGTTTTGGATAAAGCCAATTACCCCACGCAATGTCAATCAGCATTCTGGACAATATAAGGTGGGCCACGGTCAGTACCCCAAAGGTCATAATAGATTGCCAGGCATGGAATTTAACAAAGACGCTCTTCTTCTCCCACACTACGAAGACTATTCCTGTTACCCACAGCGCCACGTAGCAAAGAAGCCCGGCTACATTGGTTGACAGACCTGTGCTACTCTCCGTTTCGGGCTTAGATTCTGGCTTAGCTTCAGCTTTAGATGGCTTCGCAGTGGCACCAAGCTCCGCGCCACACTTGGAGCAAAACTTAGCCCCTTTAAGATTTTCCGTCCCACATTTAGAGCAAAACATATTCACCTCCTTGCATTAAATCTATATCACATATTAGGGACATGTCAATAGCCTTAGACTTCAAAGCTCAGCCTAGAATTGTCAAAACACCCTGGCTAATCATCTTCACAGCAATAGCGGCTAAAAGTAACATAACTATTTTGGATGCAGCGTCCACGCCGGTATGCCCTAAAAAATCTACAATTCGAGTGGCTTGCCTGAAAAGCACCCACTGTATCGCTAGATTAAGGATAAAGGAAGACAGCACAATAACGATGTGATAGTTATCAATAAGCAATAGCAAGGTAGTAAGCACTGCTGGACCGACAATCAGTGGAGTACCTAAGGGCACAACACCTACCATCTCGGAGGCTGATACATCCTGGGTATCTATCATCTTACCAGTGATTAAATACCTGATGGCCAAAATAAGCAGAATGATGCCACCAGCCACTAAGAAATCAGCTACCGCAATGCCTAGAAGCGAAAAAATAGCTTTGCCAATAGCAACAAATCCTAGCCCTACACCGAGGCCAGTAAGTGTTGCCAGATTTACTGCATGCCTGCGATGTTTAAGCTCTATTTCGCGCGTCAAAGCCAGAAAGATAGGCAAATTCCCTACCGCATCCATGGCGACAAAAAGAGGGACGAAGGTCAAAGCTAGTTCTCGAATAATCTCCATCGTCCTACCTGAAATCCTAGTTTCTCAATTCTCAACTCAAATTCGTTTAGGAATCAGAGTTTAGATTTGTATTTCCCTAAATGGACTAAAGCTGATTTCACAGGATTCCATCCTACCGGAAAACCCAGGTGGCCGAAACCACGCTATCATCTTCGGCTAGGCCCATTAGCTTGGCTCCCCGGCCACCCCTGCTCTGAATTGAGATCTGCTCCATGGGAATGTTCACCACGTTGCCCTTAGCTGATAACATCACCAGGGAGCCTTGGGGGGAAACAAGCTTGGATACAGCCAGATTACCCGTTTTTGAGCTAACCCTATAAGTCCTCACCCCCTTGCTTCCCCTGTTGTGGACAGGATAATTCTTTATCGGGGTCAGCTTGCCAAACCCTTTTTCAGTCACTGTAAGCACATAAGCATCGGGATGGACAATGCCCATACCAACAACATAATCGTCAACAAGACGAATGCCACGAACACCGCCACTAGTTCGAGACGCAGTCCTCAAGCCTGCGACCTTAAATCTAATAGCCTTCCCATTTCGACTCACCAGGATGATCTCATCTTCATCAGCAACCACACCGGCTGAGGTCAGCTTATCTTCATTTCTGAGCCTCATGGCAATAATGCCGTTTCTTCTTATCGAAGCAAATTTGCTTAGGGTAGTCTTTTTTATCACGCCACACTTAGTAGCCATTAATAAGAACTTGTCTTGAGGAAAACTTGGTATGGCTAATAACACAGTTACTTCGTCTTCCAGATCAATAGGTAATAAATTAACTATGGCTATCCCCTTGGCCATGCGGGAGGAATCCTCAGGAACCTCGTGGCACTTAAGACAGTAAACCTTACCAACGCTGGTAAAGAAAAGGAGATTATCATGGGTGTCAGCTACCAAGATGTGGTTCACTGTATCGCCACCCCGGGTTACCATTCCCATGACGCCTTTCCCGCCACGGTGTTGCAGCCGATAAGTGCTGGCAGGAATCCTCTTAATGAATCCCCTGTTAGTCAAGGTAACTACCATTGCCTCATGAGGAACAAGGTCTTCCGTACGGAATTCTTCGATTTCCTCTGCTTTCACTACGGTTCGCCGGGCATCACCGTACTTAGATTTAAGTTCCTCAGCATCCTGGGCAACCAATGATAATACTTTCCGAGGGTTAGCTAACAAGTCCTCAAGATAGGAAATATTCTTTATCACAGTGGCATATTCCTCAGTTATTTTGTCTTGCTCTAGCTTAGCCAATCTGCGAAGCGGCATATCAAGGATAGCTTGTGCTTGAATCTGTGACAGACTCAAGGCGGCCATTAGATTGGTACGAGCGGACTCTACGGTTTGAGACTGTCGGATAATCTTGATCACCTGCTCCAGATTGTTTAGGGCAATTCTGAAGCCCTCGAGGAGATGAGCCCTATCCTTCGCCTTATCAAGTTCAAACTGAGACCTCTTGGTAATGACTTGAAAACGAAAGTCAATGTAAGAAGTTAGCGCCTCTTTAAGGTTAATTACTTTAGGTTGTCCATCAACCAAAGCAACCATATTGATGTGAAAGGCAGATTGCATCGTGGTATGCTTATAGAGGTTATTAAGTATCTGTTGAGGTTGTGCTTCCTTTTTGAGTTCGATCACAATGCGCATGCCTTCCCTATCGGACTCATCACGCACCTCGGCTATACCCGAAATTCTCTTCACTTTAACCAGCTCAGCTATCTTCTCTACCAAAGCTGCTTTGTTTACCTGATAGGGAAGTTCAGTAACAACTATTTGTCTCTTGCCCGCCTTGCTGGTTAGTTCGTTGGCTTTAGCTCGAAGTATAATTTTTCCTTGCCCTGTAGTATAAGCGTCGTCTATGCCCCCTTTCCCCCAAATTATCCCGCCAGTGGGGAAATCGGGGCCTTTGACCAGCTTCAGCAGTTCCTCTGCAGTAGCCTGGGGGTTGTCAATTAGATAGACAATGGCATCACATATCTCGCCTAAGTTATGAGGAGGGATGTTAGTCGTCATGCCCACAGCTATGCCTGAGGAGCCACTAGCTAGTAAGTTAGGCAACCTGGCGGGCAGGACAGAAGGTTCCTGGAGAGAGCCATCGAAGTTGGGAACAAAGCCGACGGTATTTTTTTCGATGTCAACTAACATTTCCTCGGCAATTTTAGAAAGGCGAGCTTCTGTATACCTCATTGCCGCTGGTGGGTCATTGTCAACGCTGCCAAAATTACCCTGCCCATCAACCAAGGGATATCTCAGAGAAAAATCCTGAGCCATGCGTACCATGGCTTCGTATATGGGGGCATCTCCGTGGGGGTGATACTTCCCCATGACTTCACCAACAATGCGGGCACTCTTTTTGTATGGACTGTTGTATCGTAACCCCAAGCCGTCCATAGCGTACAATACACGTCGCTGCACTGGCTTTAAGCCATCACGCACATCGGGCAAGGCTCGGGAGACGATGACACTCATAGCATAGTCCAGATAGGAGCTTTTCATCTCCTCTTCGATATTGACAGGCTTTACTATTGCGGCTTCCATCAAATCTCAATTCCTCTTTCACCATCTTCACCAACGACGGTGAAACCTTCAGGCAAAGATTCTTCTTCGGGGCCAAGTTCTTCTTCCTCAAGATATTCAAGCTCAGGTGAGGCCTCACTTTCGTCAGTAATGATTCCTCGCCTGAGAAGGCTTTCCTTAATACGTGTGCGCAGGTGCTCTGTAGCTTTAACGAAAAAGGAGGGACGTCCCATTTGGCTGGGATGTTGATACACCTCTTTAATAATCACCTGCACTTTATCTTTTTCTACATTGAGAATTGCCGCATCGTATCTATTTCCACCTCGCATTAGTTTGATGAGGCGCAATCCTTGTCTCGGCTCCACCTCTCCCAAATATTCTCCACTCTCACTCGCCACAATCAGGTGTTGCCCTTTTGCTTGCAAGTGCACTGGGTCACCAAATCCCATCTTAGCTAAAACGTTGACCGGCGCTACATTATGAAGATTCATCACCCCAGCCTTCCCTACCTCAGTTATGAAAAGGTCAAGAGCAACTCTTCGAGCTTGAGCTTTCGAGGTTGAAGTTTTCTGAGGGTTGCTACTCAAAGTTGCCATAGACTCTGACAAGCTAGTTAAACGGGCTAGATTTTTCTTAGCAATAGCATTCTCGGGGGCAAGCTCCAGAGCCTTAAGATAGGCTTCCTTAGCTCCGTCAAAATCTCCTAACTCTGTCAAAGCTCGGCCAAGGCGATTATAAGCCTCGACATCGGAGGGGAATCTCTCGATTATGTCCCTGTTTGTCGCTTCGGCCTCCTCCCACCTGCCCTGAAGGGCCAAATTTATGGCTTCCTTACTCAGTCGTTGCCTTAGTCGAGCTTTTTCTTCCTCTTCTTGTTGATATGAAGATATATACATTTCCAAAACCTTATAATTACGGTGTCAAGCCAAGATTGTCAAGTTTCTTTCTCTAGCTCGAAAGCTCGATGCAATGCTCGAACAGCATCCTTAACTCTATCTTCAGAGATAATACAGGTTATCCTTATCTCGGAAGTGGTAATTAATTGGATATTAATGCTCTGCTCATAAAGAGTGCGAAACATCCTGGCAGCATAGCCTGGCGTATTTTGCATACCAGTACCGACAATGCTAACTTTGGCCAATGTGGAATCGGTGACACATTGCTTACCCCCCACAGATTTAACTACTGGCTCCACGATGGACATCGCCTTAAGCAAATCACTCCGAGCCACCGTAAACGTGAGATCGGTAATACTATTAATGCTGGCATTCTGAACAATGGTATCTATACTTATATTGGCTCTCGCCAGGGGCTCGAAGATTGACGCAGCAATGCCAGGATGGTCGGGAACTCCGACGACGGTGACTTTAGCCACATTGGTATCGTGGGCGATACCACTGACTTTGTTTTTTACTTCCATGGACGCCTCCTTACAAATAATGGTACCCGGGCTGTCGCTAAAGCTAGAAGCCACTAATATGGGCACGTTGTATAACCAGCCCAGTTCTACTGCTCGATTGTGCATTACTCTGGCTCCATAGGTAGCCAGTTCTAACATCTCCTCATAGCTCACTGCCTTTAATTTTTTTGCTTGGGGAACAAGACGAGGATCAGCAGTGTAAACGCCTTCAACATCGGTGTATATTTGGCAGATTTCAGCACCCAGGCTAGCAGCCAGAGCAACCGCGGTAGTGTCCGAACCACCGCGACCTAGAGTGGTAATGTCCCTTTTCCCGGTTACTCCTTGAAATCCAGCTACAATGACAATATTTCCCCTTTTTAGCTCACTGACCACTCGTTTGGTGTCAACCCGGAGAATCCGAGCTCGACTGTAACTAGAATCAGTATGTATGCCTGCCTGAGCACCACTAAGGCTGATTGACTTGTAACTTAAACTCCCTAACGCCATGGCTAAAAGGGTGCTGGAAACCATCTCCCCGGTAGACAAAAGGACATCGAGCTCCCTGTCACTGGGCTGTTCGCTGATCTGGTAAGCTAGTTTAATTAAATCATCTGTAGTGTCTCCCATGGCCGAAACAACAACAACCACTTGATTTCCCCCGTCTTTTGCTTTAGCGACGCGCCGGGCAACATTCTTGATCTTCTCGGCATCAGCCACCGAGCTGCCTCCATACTTCTGAACTATCAGCGCCATCTCTTCACCTCTATCTACTCTATTAGCTTGCCCATAATATTATATCCTTCTTGGATAAGGATACCTGTGTCTTTAGCTTCTGATTCGGTAAATCTTTTCGCCCCACTAGCTTTGAATCCCGGCCCCCAGAGGATAAATGGAACGGGGTCAGCAACATGGGTTTGAGTCTCGATCGGCGTAGCGTGGTCAGGCAAAATTAGCACCCGAAGGGCATCCTTATCCCAGGAACGAAGCCGACCCACAATCTCTTTATCTACCTTCTGAATAGCCTCTATTTTGTCTTTGACTAAGCCAGCATGGGCAGCCTCGTCGGTTGCTTCCACATGAACAACCACCATATCATATCTCTCCAGTGCTTCCAAGGCACCGGTGGCCTGGGCCACGTAATCGTTGTTAAAATCGCCGGTCACACCAGGAATATCTAATACCTCAACCCCCGTCATTCGGGCTAGGCCCCGCATAATATCGACTCCAGATATCACGGCAACGTCAAGTCCGTAAGCCTCTTTAAAAGCCGGCATATCAGGTATTTTACCACTACCCCAGAAAAGCCAGACCATGGTAGCGGGAATATCGCCGCGTGCTCTTCGTTTCACATTCACAGGATGGGCACGAAGCACAGGCTCAGAGCGTGCCATAAGCTCTCTTAACAGGTCGTTCCCAGGCCCTTTGGGCAAAAATTCAGCAATAGCTTTGTCCGGAATATCATGCGGTGGAGTACAGCTAGCCAGGAGAGTATCTTCCCTCCCTTTTATCTTGCATATATGCCTATAGCTCACACCAGGATAAAAATGCACTTCATCGCCGCCAAGTTTTTCATTCAAAGTAGCAATGAGAGCTTGGCCTTCGGTGGTACTGATATGCCCGCAACTATAGCTCCACATCTTCCCGTTGCGAACAGCTACCAGATTGCAGCGAAAAACGGCCTCCCCTTCGTTAATAGGAACGCCCATGCCGTGAGCCTCAATGGCGCTCCGGCCCCGATAATATACCTGAGGGTCATAACCTAACACGGACATACAGGCGCAGGCGCTGCTAGGTTCCATTCCCGGCGGCACGGTGCGCAACAAACCAACAATGCCCGCCTGGGCTAAAGCATCCATGTTTGGAGTGTGCGCCAACTCCAGGCAAGTCCTTCCGCCATGAGCAGCCAACGGCCAGCCTGCTGCCCCGTCAATTATTAAAACGCAATACTTCATCCTTGTCCTCTATAGTCAAACATCATATAATAACATAGACGGCGGGGCGTAGCGCAGTTGGTAGCGCGCAGCGTTCGGGACGCTGAGGTCGGAGGTTCGAGTCCTCTCGCCCCGATTAGCTTTATAAAAGTGAGTGCAAGCTGCTTATACTCAATATGAAGAATAAAAACAGAGCGGAGGGAAACCATGATAAAAGCTGGGATTGTAGGAGCCACTGGCATAGTTGGTCAACAATTTCTCGTTGCCCTGAAAGGCCACCCCTGGATTCAAATTGCTGCGCTTGCTGCCTCCGAGAGGTCAGCAGGGCGCAGCTATAAGGAAGCCATAACCGATGCTCAGTCTGGAGCCTTGCGCTGGTTCTGCCAGGAGCCTCCGGTGGAGGAGGTTATGGCCATGCCTGTCCAGAATGCTACTGAGATGGATGTCTCCGTGCTGGATATAATCTTTTCCGCCATAGAGTCTGACCAGGCGAAGATTCTGGAACCGAAATTTGCCAGAGACAAAGCGGTTATAAGCACAGCCTCAGCCTTCCGCTATGAGGAGGATGTGCCCATTCTAATCCCGGGCATCAACTCCGAACATGCCAAATTAATTGATGTTCAGAGAAAAGCCCGGGGATGGAAAGGCTTCATTACACCTATTCCCAACTGCACCACCACTGGCCTGGCGATAACCCTAAAGCCAATTTACGAATCGTTCGGAGTAAGCGCAGTTATAATGACCTCCATGCAAGCCCTGTCAGGCGCGGGCCGGAGCCCGGGAGTAATAGGCCTCGACATCCTGGACAACGTTATTCCCTTTATTGCCGGAGAGGAAGAAAAGGTGCAGCGAGAAACGCAGAAAATCCTGGGCAGTTTCGCAGGTAATTCAGTTAATCCCGCCAAGTTCAATGTAAGCTGCACCTGCACCCGCGTTAATGTCCGGGAAGGACATACGGAATCAGTCTTCGTCTCCACTCAGGAAGCCTGTGAAGTGAACGATGTTGCCAAGGCCATGAGGGAATATATCGGCTCGGCCAATGAAGTTGAGCTGCCTTCAGCACCCGAGCATATGATAATAGTCCACGAAGACCCGTTTAGACCTCAACCACGGCTCGACCGTGATACTGAGGATGGCATGGCTACCGTAGTTGGGAGAATCAGGAAGGATAACGTCCTGAAAAACGGCATCAAGTATCTTCTGGTATCCCATAACACCAAGATGGGAGCAGCCAAGGGCGCAGTTCTTGTTGCCGAACTCCTTATTAGGGATGGGTATATTTCCTAGCGTGCAATCTCGCAGGTAACTTTCACAAAAGCTACCATGCTGAGGAGTCCCGATGAATCGGGACGACGAAGAATCTGAGAGATTCTTCGCTCTGCTCAGAATGACACACTGACGTTATTAAACAAGCTCCTTGAAAAATCGCAACCTTTGACAGGGTGGGGTGGTATACTATGAACAATTCTCTCAAATCTGGTGTGTTCTACCACAATGCGGGCACTTGATGCTGGGCTCTTTGAAATTAGGCGGCACTCGCAACTTGGCGCCGCAGTCGCATGTAATGGTGTTATAGTTACCCAGCCGCCACATTACATCTGAGGTCTCACGAGCTCGCTGTATCTCGTTTAATTCACCCGCTTCACCCTCTAGCCTTATCGTTGCTATTGGGACTGTTGCGGCGGCAAGGCTGGCGGCAGGTATAACCCCCTTACCTCCCTGAACCTGGCGGTAAGCCTGGTCATAATCGTTAAAAGAGGCGCCCGCCATGGCCCGCAGGATGCGTATCCTCTCTGATAGAGGGGGGTGGGTGCTGGTGAGATCACTAGCTTTCAATCCTTTCTGGCGGAAAGGATTGACGATATACATAGGGGCTGTGGCCTTATTGGCTGACTTTAACTGCTCAGTTGAGTTAGCCAGCTTTTCCAGGGCTGAGGCCAATCCTTCAGGGTATCTGGTGTAGAGAGCTGACGAGGCATCTGCCAGGTACTCTCTCTTCCGAGAGATGGCAAAGTAAATGAGCTGTGCCATAATCGGTGCCAGTATCATAAATACGAGTGCCACGACCAAGATTATTAGATTGCCCTGCCCGCCCCCTCTCGATGATGAGCTTCTTC
>DATBWO010000024.1:0-2246 GCA_036514775.1 Dehalococcoidia bacterium
CGCAAATAGCGCAGTAGGTCACTCCCCTGCCGGCGTACTCCGCCTCACCGGGCACATTCAGCTTGCGCGGGCTTTTGCCAGTAGCAAAGATGGCGGCTCTGGCTTGATATCTGTCACCTGATTCAGATACCGCCTCAAAGCCGCCATCGATTTTATCCAGCCGGGCTATCTTTTCGCCTATTTTCTGTTCCATGGGATACTGGCTAATCTGAGTCTGGAACTTATCTATCAGCTCGGGAGCCTCGATGAACTGGTAGCCCAGATAGTTCTCGATGCCCATGGTCTTGTTTACCTGACCGCCGATGTCACCGCTAATCAGCACTGAATTAATCCGCTTGCGGGCAGCGTAAACGCTGGCGGCGATTCCCGCCGGCCCAGCGCCGATTATCATCAAATCATACATGCAGCCTCTTGAAGAGATAAAGCCCTGTTAGATTATTTAGCCAGCAATTTATCCAACTGGGACTGGTTAAAACCAATGACAAGGTCATTATCGATGGTAATAACAGGCACGCCCATCTGTCTTGATTTCTGCACCATCTCCTGGGCTTTCGCCCTGTCCACAGCTACATCATATTCAGTAAATGGAATGCCTTTTTTCGAAAGATACTCTTTCGCTCTATGGCACCAGGGTCAGCCGGGGGCAGTATAGAGAACCACTATCTTGTCAGCCAATTTCGTCCCTCCCAAATTATTAGCGTATAATATTATACTATACAACCTAGTTTAGTTTAAACAATAAGTGCCAGCAAGAATACGACTTAAATCACAGACCATGACTTAAGTCATATGAGAAAACCCAAATCGGTTATATCATCTAAGCGTAACCTAGATAATGTGCTGGCGGTCGCCTAAAGGCAGCCGATATGGACAATTACACCTGAATAAAATAGAATATGTATAGGATAATTTATTCCGCTTCTAGTTTTATGTCAAATATATTATAACAATGGAGGCAACCAGTAATGGCAACCGAGCAAGCAAAAACCCTTCAGGCTCTTCGAATCGCGGTCAAGATGGAAATCGATGGCAAGGAATATTACCTGAAGACGAGCCAGACCGCCAGCAGCAAAATGGGTGAAAAGCTGTTGCGGTCTATGTCCCAGGCAGAGGATGCCCACCGCAAGAAGTTTATCGATATCTACGAGGCAATACGGGATAAGAAGGCCTGGCCCAGGACCGCTCTCAAGCCGGCTGCCCATAAAAATCTGAACACTATTTTCGCTACGGCGACGAGGAGAATGGCTGCCGGCACCAAACCTCTAGGAGCTGAATTAGACGCCGTTAAGGTCGCCATGAAGATGGAAAACAAGACTCTCGATTTCTATACCAAGCAGGCAGCAAAGGCGACCGGCGATACTGAAAAGAGCTTCTACAAGGCTATCGCCGCTGAAGAACGTGAGCACCACATGGTCTTGGAGAACTATTACGAGTTCCTCAAAGACCCGGCGGGTTACTTCGTTAAGACGGAACATCCGTCTCTGGATGGCGGATAAAGACAGGCAAGCCTGCAATCAAAAAACAAAACTCCGTGGTAAATATTAACTAGAGGTGACCGATGGATATTAAAGCCTTATACAAATTAAGCTACGGGATGTTTATTGTTTGCTCAAAAAAAGGCGATAAGGTCAACGGCCAAGTCGCCAATACCGTTTTCCAGATTACCTCCGAACCACCGACCATTGCCGTGAGCATCAACAAAAACAATTTCACCCACGGCTACATTAACGAAAGCAAAGTTTTCACCGCCTCCGTCCTGAGCATCACTACGCCGCTCCCGTTCATCGGTGGTTTCGGTTTCCGCTCAGGGAGGGATGTCGACAAGCTGATCGGTATTAACTATAGACTCGGTAAGACAGGCGCACCGGTGATTCTCGATAACACTGTCGCCTACATCGAAGCCAATGTCATTAAACAGCTAGATGTCGGCACCCATACTATTTTCGTCGGTGAAATTGCTGACGCTGAAATCATCAACGACAAAGAGATAATGACCTATGCCAACTATCATCTGGTCAGACGCGGTGTGACCCCGGTTACGGCCCCAACCTACATCGCCGAGCCAAAGGAGACCAAGACAGAATGAGCAAATACAAATGCAGTGTCTGCGGTTATGTCTATGACCCGGAGCTGGGCGACCCTGAGAGTAATATCCCTCCCGGCACACCATTCGAAAAACTTCCCGATGGCTGGTCATGCCCCGTCTGCGGAGCCGCCAAAGAGGAATTCAATAAGATAGAGTAATA
>DATBWO010000025.1:0-4854 GCA_036514775.1 Dehalococcoidia bacterium
ACCGTTCTTCTGGATAAGACAGGCACTCTAACCCGCGGCGAGCCTGTGGTGACTGATGTAGTCGCTGCCACTTTTTCGTCCCCAGAGGAAGTCCTCCGACTAGCTGCTTCCGCTGAGCACAGCTCAGAGCACCCGCTTGGTGAGGCCGTGGTCAAGGCTGCTCTAGAAAAGAAGTTAGAATTATCTCCCTCCTCAGATTTTAATGCCATCCCGGGGCAGGGGGTAGAGGCTTTGGTGGAGGGCAAGAAACTTTTGCTGGGCAACCTTAAATTTATGAAAGAACGAGGCCTTTCCTTGAATGGACTAGAGAAGAAAGCCGCTGAACTTCTTGAAGGAGGTAAAACGGTAATGTTCCTGGGGCTGAGTAATCAAGTAGCAGGAATCATTGCTCTAGCTGATACTCTAAAACCGAGCGCCAAAGAAGCGCTCCAAACGCTACGCAAGATGGGTATTGAAACAGCTATGCTCACCGGGGACAACCGGCGCACGGCAGAAGCTATTGCTCGAGAGGCAGGCATTGACCGTGTCCTAGCTGAGGTGCTCCCTGAGCATAAGGCGAGAGAGGTCAAAAAATTGCAGGAAGAAGGAAAGGTGGTGGCAATGGTGGGTGATGGCATTAACGATGCTCCAGCGTTGGCCCAAGCAGATATTGGCATCGCTATTGGTACAGGTACTGATGTTGCCATGGAGACTGGAGATATTACCTTGATTAGCGGTGACTTGATGGGAGTGGCAACTGCTATATCTTTGAGCAAGCGGACCATGAGGACTATCAAGCAGAACCTCTTCTGGGCCTTTGCTTACAATACTGCTCTCATTCCGGTAGCGGCCGGGGTATTGTATCTTGCCTTCAGGAGTACAGGTGTGCCATCTGGGCTACATTTCATCTTGGGTGAGTATGGTTTCTTGAATCCCATGCTGGCTGCAGCAGCCATGGCGGCTAGCTCCGTCACCGTGGTATCTAATTCGCTGCGTTTAAGAAGGTTTAAGCCAGCCAAGCTTGGCAATTGATGAGAGGAGGTGCTCAATGGCCATAGACCCAGTTTGCAAGATGAAGGTAGAGGAAGCTAAGGCAGTAGCTACTTCCGAGTACAAGGGAAAGAAATACTACTTCTGCGCTGTTGGTTGCAAGAAGGCTTTCGACCAGAACCCTGAGAAATACATCGCTAAGGAGAAGAATTAAATTTACAGAGAGAGAGAAGTTAGTTAGCAGTGCCTACTCTCAAGAAAAATTCCGTAAGGTAGTCTAGCCGGGTAGGCAATAATTATCTTAATAGCTAGAATTTATGAATGGAGGTGGTCTATGAGTAAATTTACAGAGGTAGCTAAAATAGAAGACCTGAAAAGCGGAACAATGAAGGCGGTAATTGCAGAGGGGCGCGAAATCCTCCTGGCCAGGGTTGGGGATAAGTACTATGCTGTTGATGGGCGCTGTCCTCATATGAAGGGGGATTTATCGCAGGGCAAACTGGAAGGCACAGTAGTCACTTGTCCCCGGCATGGCTCTCAATTTGATATCAGTAATGGTCGGGTAGTCCGTTGGTTAAAAGGAGGGCTGATGTCGAAGGTGGGTAAAGCACTCCAGATGTCCAAAGGCCTTGCGGTATACAATGTGAAGGTAGAGGGTCGCAGTATCTTGGTAGAAATTTAGTCAGCTCGCGAATGGAGCTTGTGGAGGAGCAATGTCATGAAGAAGTTAGCTTGTGTGGCAGATGAAATAACAATACTAGCACCTAGCAAGGTCAAAGCAGTATTAGATAAGGACAAGAAGGGTGAGTTTCTCCTTCTAGATGTCAGACAGCCAGAGGAGTATGAAGATGGACATATCCCCGGGGCCATGCTTATTCCATTAGGAGAGTTAGAAGCCAGGCAGGAAGAATTGGAGCGAGATAAGAAAATCATCACCTATTGTCGCTCAGGGCACAGGAGCATGGCAGCAGCTATAGCGCTTTGTGGGCTGGGATTTAAGGATGTTCACACCATGGAGGGTGGTATCCTCAACTGGCGTTATGAAACAATAAGTGGAATGCCTGAAGCGAAGCCTGAATTGGTAACTGAGGTAACTGGTATCAGAGACATTCTAATACTGGCTATCAAATTGGAGAAGGGCTCTTGGGATTTCTATTTGGCGGCTAAGAAAAAGGCTGCATCGTCTCCTGCGAAAGAGAAATTCCAGATGCTAGCCGATGCCGAAAATGGACATATGCAGAGGCTGTGGGAGCGCGCAATCACCATACTTGGGACAAGGGCACTTCCGCCTTTGGAGAAGCTCAAGCAAGAACTAAAGGTGGAGCACATGGAAGGTGGTATTGAGATTAGTCCTGCTCTAGCCAGAGTAGATGAAAAATTCTCTGACGAGATGGAGGCATTGGAAATAGCGTTGGAAAAGGAATATATGTCATACGACTTCTATCAGCGGACTTCAGTATTGGTGGAGGACCCAAGTGCCCAAACGCTCCTTCATGAATTAGCCGTAGAAGAACGGAGTCATGCCGACATTTTACTCAAGCGGGTGTCTGAAATCGTTCGACAACAGTGATTGAGAGAGGGCAAGAGATGATTTTTGAGCGCATAAAATCAGAAGGGATAAACCACAACTCTTACTTGATTGGCTCAGAAAACGATGCTGCTGTGATCGACCCTCGACGTGACTGCCAGGTTTATATTGACCTGGCTCAACAAAGAGGGCTGAAAATCAAGTACATTTTTGAGACCCACCGTAATGAAGACTACGTCATTGGCTCTATAGAGCTCAATCATTTCACCGGAGCTAAGATTTATCATGGCCCCGGGCTGGACTGGAAATATGGGAATACCTTGAGAGACGGGCAGCAAATTCAAATTGGCAAGCTCAGGTTAACTGTTATCCACACACCGGGGCACACTGACGAGAGCTTGTCCTATGCTGTGGCTGATCTTCCCACTGGCGAAGCCGCGGTAATGGTATTTACGGGAGACGCACTATTTGTAGGCGACGTCGGCCGGACTGACCTATACGGTCCCGAAGAGGCTCCTAGGCTGGCCTCAAATCTCTATGACAGCATCTTCAATAAGCTCCTCCCTCTGGGGGATGGGGTCATCCTGTGCCCGGCGCACGGGGCAGGTTCGGTCTGTGGCATGAATATTGCTGACCGGGATGAGAGTACCCTCGGCATAGAAAGAGCCCAAAACCCGATGCTTCAAAAGAATAGAGACGAATTCGTGAAGCACAAAGTAGCTGAGAAGCCAGAGAGGCCTCATTACTTTCACCAGGTAGAAAAATATAACCTGGAAGGCCCCCCTTTTCTGGGATGTTTGCCTATACCGACTCCGCTCCCTCCAGCCGATTTCAAGGAGGAAATGAAGCGAGGGGCGGTGGTCGTCGACACGAGTTATCCCGCTGCCTTTGGCGGCGCCCATATCAAGGGGTCATACAGTATCTGGCTTGAGGGATTGCCTGTTTTTGCTGGCTGGGTATTATCTTATGATAAACCTATCTTGCTAGTATTGGATGACCAGCATCATCTGGAGAAGGTGGTTCGCTATTTGATACGCGCTGGCTATAACCGGATTGCCGGCTATCTCAAGGGTGGCGTAGAAGGCTGGTACAATGCGGGATTTCCGGTGGAGCATCTGCAAGTTTTAACAGTACATGAATTGAAAGCTATGATAGACGGCGGGGAAGAATTGACCATATTAGATGATAGGGGTGAGGATGAATGGAGCGAAGGCCACATAAAAGGTGCCCAGCATATATATGTGGGGCATATTCAAGAGAGGATGGCGGATATTCCCAAAGATAAACCGGTGGCCATGTTCTGTAATGTTGGGCACCGCGCCGGGCTCGGCGCCAGTATCTTGCTCCGGGAAGGCTGCCGAGAGGTATACAATGTCTTGGGCAGTATGACTGCCTGGGAAGCTGCTGGCTATCCTATATCCACAGATTAGCTGTTTGTTGGAAAAAGAAAGTTTTGGGTAGTATAATTGGGAGTTTTAGGATGCCAGTAGAGAATCCCGGTAAGAATAATTGGAGGAGGTTAAGCTATGGCTGAATTATCTTTGCCATTTGAGTCCAGATATTTTCCTATGAGGAAGTTTCTCGATATGTACCAGAAGTCCCTGGAGAAGCCAGAGGAATTTTGGGCGGAAGAGGCACGCCAGCTAGTTTGGTTCAGGACGTGGGACAAAGTGCTGGAATGGAAACCGCCCTTTGCCAAATGGTTTGTCGGGGGTATGCTGAATGCATCGTATATATGCGTAGACCGCCATGCCAAGTCGTGGCGCAGAAGTAAGGTGGCTATATACTGGGAAGGTGAGCCGGGAGACAGCAAGGTCTTAAGCTATGCCACGTTATATCGAGAAGTCAACAGATATGCCTCCGTCTTGAAGAATTGCGGTATAAGCAAAGGGGACAATGTTGCCTTATATTTACCGATGATACCGGAGCTGCCTATTTTCATGCTGGCCTGTGCCAGGATTGGAGCCGTTCACACAGTGGTTTTCTCCGGTTTCGGTGCTCAAGCATTGGCTGACAGGGTCAATGATATACAAGCTAAGCTACTGGTAACTGCCGATGGGGGATTTCGGAGGGGGAAGGTAGTCCCGCTAAAGAGTATAGTCGACGAAGCCTTAACGAAGTGTCCCTCGGTAGAGAAGGTTATTGTGGTTAAAAGGGCTGGTGTTTCGGTAACCATAAAATCGCCAAAGGAATCATGGCTGGATGACTTGCTTGAGAATGCAGCACTATTCGTGGAACCGGAGCCGGTGGAATCGAATCATCCCCTCTACATACTGTACACCTCGGGGACCACGGGTAAACCTAAAGGAGTTATCCACAGCACTGGTGGCTATCTGTTACACAATTGTTCTGCTTAT
>DATBWO010000026.1:0-6121 GCA_036514775.1 Dehalococcoidia bacterium
CCTACCTTGTGGACAACGTTCAACCACTCCTTACATCACCTTGAATATTTCGCTTTCTGTCATTCTGAGCCCCGACCTGTCGGGCGAAGAATCTCATCCTAGAGCGGACTCCATGAAGGGGAAAACTACTATTTTTCATACCATCCATCACTTAGGTCCTTCCATTCTGGGTTGACTCTTTCAATCAAAGCAGTCTTCTTCTTCCGTAGCCATCCTTTAATTTGCTTTTCCCTTTGGATCGCAGCTTGTACATCACTAGTAATTTCATAATATATCAGCCTCGTGATATTGTATTTTTGAGTAAACCCCTTAATAAGTTTTTCCTTGTGTTCATATACACGCCGGACCAAATCATCAGTTACACCTGTGTAAAGTGTTCTGGAACTGTTGGTCATTATATAAACGTAATATTGCTTCATTACGTTAGCTTTGGATTAGATTCTTCGTCGCTACGCTCCTCAGAATGACAATAGAATGAACCAGCACCTTATTACTACTTCAATATCCAATGTGGATAGTTTATCATAGCACAAGTGTTCTAAAGGGGCAAAGGGGTTTTGTCAGTTCAAAAGGCAAGCTTCAGAAGCGAGGCTATCAGCCAGCCGAGGGCAGCACAAACTGGGAAAGTCAAAATCCAGGTCAACACGATATTTCGTGCTATCCCCCACCTCACTGCGGAGAGGCGCCTCGTGGCGCCCACCCCCATAATCGCAGTGCTTATGCAGTGTGTGGTGCTCACCGGAATGCCTAGGAGTGAAGCAACTTCAATAACAGCGGCTGCCGACATTTCAGCAGCGAATCCCTGGACAGGACGCAAAGTGGTTACCTTCAATCCCAATGTCTCGATGACCCGCCACCCCCCCAAGGCTGTGCCAAAGCTAATCGAGGCTGCGGAAAGTACAACAACCCAAAAAGGGATACGAAACTCCTCATATCCGTAATAGGTCATCAAAGCTGCGGAAATAAGACCAACAGGCATTTGACCATCGTTCTTGCCATGGCTATAAGCCATGAAAGCTGCCGAAGCCACTTGGAGACGGCTGAAGATATTCTGTACTCTATCTGGTGCTGTCCTACGACAAAGCCAGAACAAAGCTACCATGGTGAAGAAGCCGCCGGCGAAACCCAAGAGTGGAGCAATGCCCACAGCAGAAACTATTTTCCCCAACACCGGCCAGATAATGACGTCCCTGCCGGAGGTGGCGATGCCAGCCCCCACCAACCCCGCTACTAAGCCATGCGTCAGGCTAATGGGCATGCCATGGCGCGTGGCGCCAACAGCCCAGATGACAATCGCTGCCGTCCCAGCAATCACGATGCTCATATTCATGGCGTCGGAACTCACGATGCCCTTGCCGATGGTTATGGCTACAGCAGTGCCTGTGGCCGCCCCGAGGAAATTAAAAACGGCTGCCATGCCAATTGCAGCCCGAGGAGAGAGGACCCGAGTGCCAATTACCGTAGCAATAGCATTAGCAGCATCGTTAGCACCATTGGCAATACCCAAGCCAACGGCCAGGGCAATTGCTACAACCAGCAGAGCCAGCTCAGGCATGCTTCAATACTATACCCTCAAGGACATTAGCGACATCTTCCCCGCGGTCGGTGGCATTTTCCAGGTGCTCATAGATTTCGCGCCATTTGATTACCTCACATGCATCTTTGGCACAAGCTTCAAACAGTTCAGCCAAGGCGGCATGAAATACATCATCAGCTTCATTTTCCAGAGTGTTAATCTCCACACATTGCTTTAGAATCCAGTTGAACTTGTCATGATGACGTAACTGAGGCATTACCTCATTTAACTTAACGGTTAACTTAGCCACAATTGACGCTAACTCTCGGGCCCTCTCCGTGGGTTGGGCAATACGATAGAAGAAGGCTGTCCTGCCCGCAGCCTCGATGAAATCCATTACATCGTCCAAGCTATGGGCCAGGAGAGTAATATCCTCTCTGTCGATGGGAGTCACAAAGGTGCGATGTACCCGTGCTATTATCTCGTGTGTTATAACGTCGCCTCTATGTTCTAAATCCTTAAGCTCTTTTGCTTTTGCTTCCACGTTTTCGTAGTTGTTAAAGAGGTCAACCAGCTTTTCTGCGGCAACAACTAGATTAGCCGTCTCTTGTTCGAACAGGGTGTAGAACTCCATATCTCTAGGGATGAATGAAAACTTAAACAAAGTGCACCTCCTCTCCCTTACCAGATAAGGGAATAGATAAGCGAGAATATTCCTCCGGCTTTATTTTGCCAGGGAAAAGCGACGTCAGCCGAACCAATATATTTGCACTAGCAACAATATGAGAGACAATGCAGGAATGTAAAACCCCGCCCCACCTACTTTCACACTGGTCAATACTCACTTCCCGTCCCAAGGTTCTTTTCAGCTCCGCCCCGCATTATAGCACACCATAAGAAATTTCTACTATGCCCTTACGCCACAACGGCGTGAATCAGGCTCATAACCCCAGCCGCCACCAAGGGAATAGCCAGATTATCATTGACTAGCAGGAAAAGAGACTCTACAACGGTGGCGCATATCGCCCCAACCACAACCACCCATAAAGCCACATGAGTAATAGCAGCTAAAATAATGCCGACTACGAGGCAGGCCGCGAAGCAGGCAGCACTGCCTTCCAGGCTCTTACCCTTCTTCCCACGAAATCTAAGATGAAATCTAAGATTCCGTGGGAACCTGGCAAAATCGGAAATTTGTCCTTCTTCAAGGTTCACTCTCAGCTTTCCCCATCTTTCACCGACCATGCCAGCTATGGGATCGCCCAAAGCAACAAAAGCTAAGGCGATGGCAGCGATGGATTTGTCACACACAATAAAAACGATAGAGGCAGCTATAAGAAAGTAAGTGCTACCGGTAAGAGTGGAAACTTCCCTTTCTCTGAGCAATGCCCGAAAGATAATCATAAAGCGCCGATTGATTCGTGGAGACCAGAGCCTGACGATATCCAGAATCAGAACTGCTATTGTGATGGCAACAAGCACCGGAAGGAATATGTCTTGAGGTGCCCATAAGCCAGCAATAGCAAGTGCTAGCCCGACCAGGATATGCCACAGCCGCCGCGGTAGCTCCTTCATTTCTTATCCCGAGCAATCTACTTGCCCCTCCAAGATTGCTTAAGCTGACAAAATCAGCCTCAAAATGACAGAATGGAGGTGTCATTCTAGGCGAAGCGAAGAATCTCATCTCCGCTCTGTTTTGAGCATTCGTATTTTATATTTTGGTCTCAATACCTTTATTTGAATCTTTTCACCTGAAAGCGATAGAGCATAATCGGCTCACTGGCTGATATTCCCGCCTTGAGCCGACAAATAGCAATTTGCTCCTCAACGTTATCTACGCCTTCCAAATCAGGCAACAAAAGTCCCCTTTTCCAACCACTTTCCACGATAACGCCATACCTTTCAGGGTCGAGCTGGCTGATATCAGTGACTGGCTCAGGCTTAGTAAGGATATCCACGCTATATTCCAGGTCGTCAAGCTCAGACTCAGTCACCGGAGGAAAGCGAGGGTCTCCGGTAGATGAGTTAATAGCGTTGGCAATGATTTCCTCAGCTACATTCTTCTTAGCTGGCTCAAAGGTGCCAATACATCCTCTTAATTGCCCATGCTTATGAAGGGAAACAAACACCCCCGCCCGCTCTCTCATCTCCGGAGTTAACTTCCTCAGCTTGGGCGTTTTACCCTTTCGGATATAGCTTTCCACAGTCTCCTTAGCTAGTTTTGCTATGGGATGCAGTCCACTCTCCATAAAGCACCTCCTCAGGTCCGGAAGTTAAGCTCAGTTCCGCAGAATTTACACTTCGAGCCATCCAGCCCCACTACCTGGGTATCGTAGCCAATACGATGAACAATCCTCTTGCCGCAAGAATAACACACGGTATTTTCATACTCGTGCCCCGGTACATTGCCCAGATAGACAAATTTCAACCCGGCCTTTTTCCCAATCCGATAAGCCTTCTCTAACGTGGATAACGGGGTAGCCGATAGATGAGTAAATTCGTGCAGGGGATGGAAGCGAGTTACATGCCAGGGAGTGAGTTCGCCCAGGTTATCTCGAATCCAGGTAGCAATGTTCTTGAGCTGCTCCTCATCATCGTTCATCGTGGGCATGATATTGGTCACCACCTCGACATGCATACCCCATTTTTCTTTAGCTCGCCTGGCGACGTCCAGAATGCCCCGCCACTGAGGAACCTTGGCTAGCTCCCGATAGAACCCATCAGTGAAGCCCTTGACATCCACTCTCCATGCATCAAGCCAGGGTCCTATGGCATCCAAAGCCTCAGGCGTGGCATAGCCATTGGTCACATAAACAGTATATAAATTATTCTCTTTAGCTAGCCTGGCTGAGTCCAGGGTGTATTCAAACCAAATCGCCGGCTCATTATAAGTCCAGGCAATGCCCTGGCAATTATAGCTCTTGGTTAGCTCTATCTCCCTTTCCGGGAGCAATTGTTGAGAACCTTGCGGAATATCCACGCAGGAAATCTCCCAGTTCTGGCATCCCTTGCAGTGGAAATTGCATCCCCAGGTGCCTAAAGAGAAAGCATAGGTTCCAGGGAAGAAATGAAATAGAGGTTTCTTCTCAATATGGTCGGCTGCCATCGAGGATACCTCGGCATAATTCATGCTATACAGCTTGCCATCCCGATTGATGCGCACACGGCAGACGCCGAGCTTACCGGGATTAATAAGGCACCTCCACTGGCAAACATGACACCTCACCCTGCCACCAGGGAGTGTCTCATAGAGCATCGCCTCCCTTTCCATCCCTTATTATTATACCACCACGAACTATCCCAACATAGCTATGAAGCTGTCTACTAATTACCGCTAAAGGGAAGGATAAGGAATCTTAAATCCCAAGCCCTGAAGGGGAAATCTCTAAATACTAATTTCTAAATCCTAAACAATATCGAAGCACAAATGACCAAAATATTTAGGATTTTGAATTTTGTATTTGTTTAGTATTTAGTGCTTGGAATTTAGGATTTGAAGCGGAGCGCCTTTGGGATTTGGAATTTAGCCCTTGTCGATATAAACCTTGCTCAAGTCGGGAATACCCAGGGGACTGAGCTCGTAGCCTTTGACATAAGACTTCACCAGGATATAGTTGGTTCCATGGAACAGGGGGAGGCAAGGTGCGTCATCAACCACCAGTTGTTCAGCTTGCTGGTACATAGCCAGGCGTTCAGCCTCATCCTGTTCTATAGCTGCCTGGTCAAGTAAAGTATCCAGGGTGGGATTGTTATATTCGAAGATATTAACTTCGCTTCCCGTATAGAACAGGATATCCAGGAAATTATGCGGGTCGGGGTAGTCAGCTATCCAACCCATTATGAACATCTCATCCTTTTCCTCTTTCAGGTTATAAAGGAAATTTTCTGTTTCCATTTGCCTCACCGAGATTTCCACGCCGAGATTTTGCTGCCATTCCTGGATGATGGCGCCCAGATAAGCAGGAATGTTATTGCCATAGCCTTCGACAGTCAGGGTGATAGGAGGCAAGTTCGAGACATCTCCGTATTTCGAGGCAGCGATGAGTTCTCTCGCCTCTTTCACATCGTAGTCCAGTCCCTCGAGAGCCTCATTATAGCCAGGCATACCCGGCGGCAAAATACCATCAGCTTCGCTTATCATGTCCCTCAATATCACTTTAGCGATACGCTCTTTATCCACAGCAAGACAAAAGGCACGACGGACGTTAACATCGTCGAAGGGAGGTTGGGCAGTGTTGAAGCCAATATAATAGAGGCTGAGTTCAGGCGTTACCGCTAATTGCTGATGAAGTGGGTTAGTCTCATCAGTAACTTGGTCAATGTAACTTATGGAAACAGGAGCGACATCAATCTCCCCTATTTCGTATAAGGCCATGGGTGGAAAAGCGACTAATCGAAAGACGACCTGCTCTAGTTTAACAGGTTCGCCGTAATAAACCTGGCTACGCTCCAAAATCAACGACTGCCCTGGCCTCCATTCCTTTAGCTTGAATGGTCCTGTCCCGTTTGGCTCCCGCCACCAGCTTTGCCCGGATTCCACATTAGCCCTATCAACCACGAAAGCGGTAGGATAAGCTAGCTTGTTCAGGAAATAGGCCTTGGGAG
>DATBWO010000027.1:0-3426 GCA_036514775.1 Dehalococcoidia bacterium
AAGCTCCGGAAAGATCCTAGTGTAATACCTGAAGTTATTATAACCACGCTCTTGGGCCATAGCCACGAACCCGGGACCATAGTTATATACTGATGTGCCGCTGTCAGGATCCGTTTCCATCAAATCATAGAGGCGGTCATACATATCATACTCATCCGGCAAGTTGTGGTAGTCGGCTTTGATATCTCCCATCGTAACAATGTCATCTACCCAAAGCTCAGTCTGGTCCCAAGTGTAACAGTGTTTAAAACAGATCTTCCCCGCGTCAAGGATAAAGGAGTAGTGATACATCTGCGCTCCTGCCACCCTCCGCACACCATTAACATAAATGTCATAGGTGGTGGCCGTCCAATCAATGTTCCTGAACTCAATCCAGTACCAAGTATTAGCCGACAACGTGTCAACATAGCGGTATGCCCCATTGTAGTCCTTATACTCTAGTTGTTCTGCATTGTTTATCCTAACATCAATGCGATTAAAACCGTCATCATTACTAATTAGACAACATGCCGCGTCATCTTTCATCAAGTAAAAACCTACGTAGGAAGGCCGAAGCAGTGGATATCTGGCTTCAGGATAACCACCCCTACAAGAAAAATGAGCACTTTTGTTCCCTGAGTGCGCTACGTCATCGTCAATTTCTGCTACTGCATATCCTCCAGGAGCATATACTTCCCATTTACCGGATGTGCTCAGGCTATCTCCATCATTCCCCCATTCAAAACCCTCAGTAACATAATCATATTTTTTATGCCTGTCCACATACTCTCTATAGTATTGCCCGATTGACACTCCGGAAGAGGGGGCACAACTACATGACCCTACGCAATAGTATTCCATCGGTAGCCAATTGTAGTCGCTGCTCCCCGACGCTAGCAAGTTGTAATCGCTGCTCTCCAACAGTTGGGGGTTTGCCTCTCTGGTCGCCTGCTTATTAGCTTTGTACTCTTCTGGCGAGGGCATAGTGGCTGTCAAATTCGCTGCCGGCGTAGCGCCATCAAATTTCAGGTCCACTGCTATTTCCTGCCGACCAGCATTGTAAACGGCATAAAGATTGTCAAAGCCTAAATACAATAACCGGGTCGGCTTGCCAATTTTTTCTACTTCCAGTCCTAAATCTCTCTTCAGGGTGGACTTGACATTATCGGCGCTGGGGATAGAAAGTGGAGGAACGTCTGAAGCCTCGAGCATGTCATAATCATAGTCTGAACTGCCAACGATAATATGCCCGACAACTTCGTTGTCATTCTCAATGGCGAACATGTAGGCATTCGGCTTTCCCTTCAGGTCGTAACAAACCTGCGGCGTCGTTAGGTGCGCGCCGACCCATTCCAGAGGTTCACCAGTGGTTTCAACCGTGCTATCCAGCCAGGCCTGCCCAGCCTCTTGAACGAGGTCGACCTCCTTCTGGCCTCCAGCAGCAAAAGTTACACTTGTCAGTGATAGACTTAACGTCAATATAATAGCTAAAACGATTGATAGTTTCTTTTTCACGTTTACCTCCTCACAAAATAATTTGCTACACGCAGTCTAAATAGAAAGGATTTCTCCCGGTGCTTTATGGGCTATCTCTGGCATTCACAGCTACCACCCCCTTTTCCGGCTGGCTCTCGCCGTTTTCCAGGCTAAGCTGAGCCTACCTGTAAGAAATCTCTGAGAATACGAGATGTGCGGATAGTTAATTATAGTTAAATATAATTAATATAAGAATAACAATTCTTCCCAGAAAAGTCAATACCCCGGACGGATATTATTTATCGAGAATTTGGTTCCAGGTTCTATCAGGACTAAAGGACAGAAGATACGAAATCCTAAATCCAAAGCACCAAATCCTAAATGCCGATTTCATCGAGCATCCCTGACAATGTCAGGACAATATCAAAGCACGAAAATATAAATGACCCAAACAGTTTAGAGCTTTGAATTTTGAAATTTGGATTTGTTTAGAGTTTAGAAATTAGGATTTAGAATTTACCCACTGAGATTGCCACGCACATTCTAGGTGCTCGCAATGACAATTCAAGTTGCCAAACAGCTTGGTTAGCTTTCTTTTGAGAAAGCCTGAGCACCAATGATACAATAAAGAATCATGCCCGATGCCATATTTATCAAGGGTGCCCGGGAGCATAACCTTAAGGATATAGACGTCGTTATCCCCAGGAACAAACTGGTGGTTATCACCGGTGTTTCTGGCTCAGGAAAAAGCTCGCTGGCTTTCGATACCATATACGCCGAAGGGCAGCGCCGCTATGTAGAGTCTCTTTCTGCCTATGCCCGCCAGTTCCTGGGGCAGATGGAGAAACCGGACGTCGATTACATCGAAGGACTTAGCCCGGCCATATCCATTGACCAGAAAGGGCCGCTTCATAATCCAAGGTCTATTGTGGGCACGGTGACGGAAATCTATGATTATCTGCGCCTTCTTTTTGCTCGCATCGGGCACCCCCATTGCCCCGAATGCGGCAGGGAAATCTCGCGCCAGACAGTGCAGCAAATCGTGGATGCCGTTCAGGAAATACCTCAGGGCAGCCGCATCATGATTCTGGCGCCGCTGGTCAGAGACCGCAAAGGTGAGCATCAAACGATATTTAAGGATTTGCAGAAAGCCGGATTCGTCAGGGTTCGAGTCGATGGGCAAATTTATGACCTCACCGAGGAATTTCAGTTAGATAAGAATAAGAAGCATACCGTAGAGGTAGTAGTTGATAGACTACAGATAGAGAAAAAGGAAGATGCCTCTCGGCTTGCCGACTCCATCGAGACAGCCTTGAAACTGGGGTCGGGCGTGGTGCTGGTTAAAGTCCTGGACGGAGAGGAGTCGCTTTTCTCGGAGCATTTCGCCTGCGTCTACTGCGGCATAAGCCTGGGGGAAATTGCTCCCAGAACATTTAGCTTTAACAGCCCCTACGGCGCCTGCCCAGCTTGCACGGGACTGGGCTGTAAACTGGAGATGGACCCTAATCTAGTCATCCCGGACAAGGGGCTGAGCCTGGCGGAAGGAGCTATTCAACCCTGGCTGAGAAATGGACAGCTTAGCACCTGGTCCACCAGCATACTGGAGTCTCTGAGCGGTCGACACGGGTTCTCTCTCTCAACGCCGGTCAAGGATTTGAGCGAAGAACAGTTGCGAGTGATTCTCTACGGTGACGGGGGCGAAATGATTCCCGCCAAATACGAAGACCGATACGGCACAATCCGTCCATACTACACTGATTTCCCGGGCGTCATACCATACCTGGAGCGCCGCTATCGAGAAACAAGTTCGGATAGTGTCAGAGCAGATATCGAGCGTTATATGGCATCCAGTCCCTGCCCCGCCTGCCGAGGGAAGAGGCTGAAACCAGAGTCTTTAGCTGTCACTATTATGGACAAAAATATTATGGATGTTACCGCACTGCCTGGCACAGAGGCTTTAAATTGGGTGGA
>DATBWO010000028.1:0-4988 GCA_036514775.1 Dehalococcoidia bacterium
GAATTAACCTAGTTCTGGCTCTGGCCAAAGTCAACTGGGCTTGTTAGCTCAAGAAGCTTGAATGCGGCCCCGAGGGGATTCGAGTTTATCTCTTCAATGCCTTATACCAGGCGAACTTAGACTCCAGACGGGGATTCTATCAACATGAAAGGAATCGCCTCAGAGTGGGAATTGTGATATCTGTTCCAGGCCCTTAACGATGTCCGTGAAAGTTTCAAAGGGCTTACAATTAAGGTTGTTCTCTCTGCAGTAAGCCAGCAACTCGCCTGTGGCAAAAACATAGTGAGCGTCTTTTGCTGGAGCAACATCGGAATCGCCATTCCCCACATATATCACCGTGTACCCTAGCTTTAGAAACGATTTAGTATATGCCTCTTTAACGCCATCATCCAATCTTTGGCCATCTGGCCCCACATAATGAACCTCCACCCCTCCATGGTTAAAGGCAGCTTGCGCAGCATGTACTTCAACGTTCTCCAGTCCCAGGTCTTTCAGTATGGCTTCGATATAGAAATCCAGGCCATTACTCACAATGACTAATCTGAAGCCCCTTCTCCGGCAGTATTTCACCAGTTCGCGAAATCCCGCTCGCACCTTAACCCCGCCTTTCAGCGCCTCAAGTAGCGCTGCTTTATTGGCTTTAACCATGGCAAAGGCCTTAGTATTGAACTTCCCGACAGATATCCTGTGCTCTTTATACTCTCTCAGCAGTCGTCGCCAATCTCCCTGAGCGAAGGCATCTAAAAGAAAAAAACTCGCATCTTCTTCGGTAACCGTACCGTCGAAATCACATTGAACTAAGGTTTTCATACTTACGACTTAATCCCACGGGCAATGGGCAGAGCCCGTCACATGTACCCTTTCTTACTCTGTAGCCAGGGGCAGCCCAGATTATACCATACCGCTCCAGGCCAGTCGCTGGCGGATTTGATTGCCTGAATGTCTTGCCGACAATATTTTCCTTCCCCAGAATATAACTCAACCTCTGCGAGATAGCTGCTCTTATGGCTTGTGCCTACACTTTAATATATATCCGAACACAGAAATACTTATAATTCTCCCTCCCCTGGCGGGAGGGAGTTAGAAGGAGGGGGAATCCACCCTCACCTTTCCCGATTTAATCGGGACTTCCATCGAGGGAAAAGGACTTCATTTTTATTGTTTATACAAAGGGCTATGAGTTGTCAGTATGAGCGAAAACTGTTAGATTTATGTCAATGACTTACCGTCGCATAGTGGCTAAATTCGGCACAAGTCTCCTTACCTCGGGCACTGACCACCTTGACTTGAAAGTTATGTCAAGTTTGGTGGCGCAGATAGCCCGACTCCACGGCCGGGGGAAAGAGATAGTCATAATCTCTTCCGGAGCTATTGCCTCGGGAAGACAGAAGTTCAAGGAAGTTCCAGAACGCAAGAATACTCCTTTCAAACAGGTCCTGGCTTCGGTGGGCCAAAGCCACCTGATGTACACCTACGAACAACTTTTCAGCCAGTATGATATAACCGTAGCCCAGGCATTGCTCACAAAGGCCGACCTCTCCGACCGCAGTGGCTATCTTAATGCTCGTAATACCTTACTGGCCCTTATCGAGCTTGGCATAATCTGCATTGCCAATGAGAATGACGTTGTCGCCATTGATGAGATTGCAGAGCTTAAATTCGGGGATAACGATAATCTTTCCGCTATGGTGGCTAACCTGGTTGATGCTGACATCTTAGTCATACTCACCGACATCGGCGGCTTATACACTGCCGACCCACATTACAACCCTGAAGCTCGACTTATCCGTCGGGTAGACAAGATTGACGCTGAAATCGAACGCATGGCTTGTGACACTGCCAGCCGCCAGGGCACTGGCGGCATGGCAACCAAGATTGAGGCAGCCAGGCTAGCTACCTGTTCGGGGGTAAACGTAATCATTGCCGACGGGCGAGAAGCCGACATACTGGCGAGGATTAGCCAGGGAGAAGACATAGGAACTTTCTTTCCCGCGCCAGTGAATAAGATGGAGAGCAAAAAGAGGTGGATGCTCAGCGGGCTGGCTTCCAAAGGCAAGGTCACGGTGGACAAAGGCGCAGTCTCAGCCCTCAAGGAGCACAATAAGAGCTTGCTCCCTGCGGGGGTTTTAAAAGCGGAGGGCAAGTTCCAGCGCGGTGATATTGTGGACATCCTGGATGAGAAGGGCAAACACATTGGCTGTGGCATCTCCAACTACAGCTCATCTGATTTAGCTATTATTAGAGGGAGGCACTCCGATAAAATCCTCAGCCTCCTCAACTACGATTACGGCGACGAGGTGGTCCATAGAAATAATATGGTGATAGTATAAACAGTAAGGGAAGGATGAAACATGATTGCTAAAAAGGAAGCCAGAAGAAAGCGTTGCCAGAATTGCAATAGGATATTGGACCGCATTTGGTTTACAGCCCTGATGACTGAGGAATGGGCATGGAATGGGGAAGGCTATAACGAGTGCAGTGCAAGGCATAGCCTCATTACCGACCCGGAACAGCCTGTGCTGTGTCCGTATTGCGAAGAGGTCGTCGGCACAGGCCTCGACTTCGGTTTTGGAACAGGCTGCAAATGAGGGAAAACGGTCATCATGTTTATTGAGGATTAGATAAGCAAAGGAAATGCCAAAGTACACTCGGGCTCCTGCTTTAAGTGGCAAGCAATTAATCAGACTATTACGGAAAGATGAGTGGATACTCAAAGGACGAACCAGGCATGGTGTGGCATTAGCAAAGCACTTTGGAGACCGCACCAAAGTTACAGTAATACCGGATACCAACGCATCACTCGATGATGGCACATTAGCCGCAATATTAGGTGTCAAACAGACAGGTATCGGCAAGAAGGGCTTACTCGATTTAGTTAATAAGTTTGGCTTATAGCATCATGCAACACTGGCTTTGGAAAGCCGCTGCACATGCGGTTCGATAAAAGTACTTGTTCTAGGTGATACACAAACTGTAATATTCTTCCTGGGTCTAGCACGATGAAATTCTATATTATTCTCCCTGAAAAACCGTTGCCGTTCTCCCACATCCACAAGGGTGTTCAGGTGAAGCAACACAGCTTCCTTAATCCTTTTGTCTGCTTCTGGTAGAGACCGACCAAAGGTTGCTGTACCAAGCTCTTTACAATATGCAGTCCACCGCCTACCAGCTCTGCGGAATTCGAGCGTCAAAACTACATATCCTGTAACCCCCACAATTCCCTCCTTCTTTGTTTATTCAGACAATTAAGACCCTTGCGTAGCAATCTGTACATCAATATGATAGCATTTGTCAATATTCACGGCAAATTATCACTTGTCTTTGAGGGATAGTTGCGGAATGATATATAAAAATTAGCTCCCGGTGGTAGGATCCCACGCCTCTACAGACGCTGCCATCTTTATCAGATGACCAACCATTCCCCAGAAGCTCTTCTTATTGCTACCAAAATTATTGTAAAATGTTATAGTTCTGTCAATATCTAATTGGCATTTGCAACGAGGTGGGGTTATGGATACATTGAAAACTAACGTCTTGTATTATGGCGACAATCTGGAAATACTGCGCAAGTATATTCCTGAGAACTCCATTGACCTTGTTTACTTGGATCCGCCCTTTAATAGCAAGAAGGATTACAACATCTTGTTCAAGGAAAATGGCGGGGTTGAGTCCGAAGCTCAGATAAAAGCGTTTACCGACACCTGGCACTGGACTCAAGCAGCAGAGAACACTTATCACGATATTGTCACCAATGGGCCGCTAAAAGTCGGGCGGTTGATTGGCGCTTTACATGATGCCATAGGGCAGAACGATGTCATGGCATATCTGGTGATGATGACCACCAGGTTGATAGAACTTCATCGTGTCCTCAAGCCCACTGGGTCTCTTTATCTCCACTGCGACCCCACCGCCAGCCATTATCTGAAGCTGGTGCTAGACCAGATATTCGGCCCAGCCAATTTCAGAAATGAGATTGTGTGGCAACGATATGGTTCGCATAACGACCCAAAGCGCTTCGGCAGAGTAACAGATTACATTATCTTCTATTCCAAGACACAGTCGTATAGCTTCAACCCGATAAGAACTCAATATAGCGAGAAACACCTTTCTACAAGATTTAAGTATTCGGACCCTGACGGAAGAAAATTCTGGCCTAATACCTGCCTTGCCCCAGGAGGCAGAGGCCCAAGATACGAATGGAAAGGGCACATAGCAAATTGGCGTTTCACACGTGAAAAGATGGAAGACCTAGATGCAAAGGGTGAAATATACTACAGCAAGACCGGATTTCCATACCGCAAGAATTATTTAGACTCATTACCAGGACAATTAGCTCAGAACATATGGACAGATATCACGATGACAAGAAGCGGTGCTGAGCGTCTTGGCTACGAAACCCAGAAACCGCTTGCCTTGCTGGAACGTATCATTAAAGCAAGCTCCAATGAAGGCGATGTAGTTCTTGACCCCTTCTGTGGCTGTGGCACAGCGCTTGTTGCCGCTCAAAAATTGAACAGACGTTGGATAGGCATTGATATTACCCATTTAGCCATCACCTTGATGCGCAACCGTCTCTATGATAGCTTCCCCGGCATTCAATTCGAGGTTATTGGTGAGCCGGTAGATTTGGCTTCAGCTAAGGCTCTAGCGAGACAAGACCGCTACCAGTTCCAGTGGTGGGCGCTTGGCTTGATTAAAGCCCGACCGCTGGGAGAGAAAAAGAAAGGCGCTGACAAAGGAATTGATGGCGTCATTCAGTTCATAGATGACCCCACTGGCAAGCCAAAACGGGCAGTGGTTCAGGTAAAGAGCGGGCATGTAGCTGTCAATGCCATTAGGGAATTGAAAGCAGTGGCTGACAAAGATGCCTTGGGTATCTTTGTCACTCTAGAGCCACCAACAGGACCAATGCAGACCGAGGCGGTAGGCGCTGGCTTCTACCACTCGCCGGGCTGGAATAAAGACTATCCCAAAATACAAATATTAAC
>DATBWO010000029.1:0-2546 GCA_036514775.1 Dehalococcoidia bacterium
CCAGAGTACTTGTCCACTCTCTTATCCGCTTCCTCAGAAAGCCCAACACTTTGAAGCATTTCAACCACCATTTGATTTGCCTGACTCCGGGAGTATCCCAGGAGATTAGCGAAATAAACGAGATTTTCTTTTCCGGAAAGCTTGGGCGAGGAGAAATTCTCCTGCGGTACATAGCCTATGAATTCCTTAGCCTGTGCTGGCTTCTTTCCATGGACTTCAACAATACCGCTATCTTGCGTCTTCACCGCAGCAATTATTGAAGCAAGTGTAGTCTTGCCCGAACCGTTTGGCCCCATCAGGGCATAGAACTCACCCCCCGCCACATCAAGGTTAACCCCATCAAGCACACGTCGGCTATCATATGTTTTGACTAGATTCTCGACATGTATCGCAAACACTTAGAGATGCTCCTATTTTGTGATCAGATGCAGTAGAATATTTATAGAAACCTTCACTGACACAGCTAATGAGTATTATAGCGTATAAATCGGCTTATTTATATAGGTAGCATTTGACTTGAGAATATCACCTTCCAAGACGCTGTCTTTAGAATCACAACCCTGCCTATAATAACTTCAATCAAAAAGCTCATCCACCATTCTACCCACGTATCTGGCAATGGCAAGAGAGGCGGTGAGTCCGGGGGATTCTATACCGATTAGATTTATTAAGCCCGGAAAGCCAGTTTTCTCTTCGTGGACAATGACAAAATCTTGGAAGGCTTCGCCTGGCCCTTGAAGCTTAGGCCTTATGCCAGCAAATTCAGGCTCTAAATCTTCAAATTCGATGCAGGGGAGGAATCTTTTGACCGTATTGCAGAAAGCTTCTTTTTGGGTTTCATCAACCGCGTAATCTATGGTCTGAACATAGCGAGCGTTGGGGCCAAGCCGCGCTCTACCGTCAAGCCCCAGAGTCACATGAATTCCGTGTCCAGCTTGCTCTGGGGTGGGGTAGATGAGCCTGTTTACAACATTTTTACATTTTGAACTTAGACTAAAGTATTCGCCTTTGCAATAATGAAGCCTGTAACCTGCTTTAGCTACGTTTATCCCAGCAAGCTGGGCTATCCTGTCAGAGTTTAAGCCAGCAGCGTTTATGACAACTTGGCTAATAAAGCTAGAGATTCCTTCACGATCCCTTATTTCAACTCTGTACTTTGCCTCCATCCTCTCTATTCCCACTACCTCGGTGTCAAACACAAACTCAGCTCCTTTTTCCCTCGCTCGGCTATAAAGAAACTTCAGCAAAGTGTGGGAATCCAAAATTCCGCTGGAAGGGGATAATAGCCCGGCTCTAGCTTCAATATTTGGCTCGAGCTTTTTAAGTTCTGTTTGGGAAAGAAGCATTAAATCTTCGACGCCGTTTTTTCTTCCTTGCTCGTAAAGCTTCTCAAGCTGGGTAGTCTCATTTTCGCTTGCCGCCACGATAATCTTTCCGAGCTTTTTATAGGCGATATCATGCCTGTCACAAAGCTCGTAAAGCAGGCTTTTCCCTTCGACACAAAGCCTTGTCTTTAAGGAATCCTTGGGATAGTAGATGCCGGCGTGAATGACTTCACTATTTCTACTGCTGGTCTCCAGCCCGAAACTGCGGTTTTTCTCGAAGACGAACACTTCTTTTTTTCGTTGTGCGATTTCACCAGCCGTAGCTAGGCCAATTACTCCGGCACCGATGATTGCTACATCAATTTCGGTGAGCATTTATGCACTCTAATGGGGATGTGGAAGTGCTTGGCACTAGAGCTTTAATCTCGTTTCATATGCGTGGAGGGTGTCAGAGAGTCCTCAGAACTTGGTGAGGCGAGTATCATGTCTCTGCCCCGTAAGCAATTTTGTTGCCTAAGTAAGCTGGGTGTTATATCGCTTGTCAAAGAACTTCGAAAATGTTCGCCCCAGCTTACAGTCTCCCGGCAAGCCAGAACCGGCTCTTCGTTCTCATAGCATGATCTCGGCTCCAGGTCATACACATCACACGGCAAAGCCCACATCCATGACACTTGTCTGATTCAACGTCAATCCGATCCTCAGCCGCCAGGAGTGCACCTGAAGGACATGCTGGCACACAGAAGGGCTCGGCACAATGCTTTACACAAACTGTCTTAAGCATATTTCCTCCTTTTTATCCTAGAATCTTCTCCACCTCTTCCATGTCGGTTTCCATTATGTAGGGAATTCCAGAAACATCTGCAGCTTCTCTGGTGAGTGCCATTAGGTCGTTTCTGTCTACGTATTTAAGTGCAAATTTGCGCTCCCCAGCCATAAGTTGCCTTAAGCCAGTAGCTAACCGGTCGTAGTAGGTATAGACGCCTATTGCCGCTGGTGGTATCTTGTCGAAATCCTTCCCATATTTCTCTTTAAGCTGTTCCGCGGCAGTAAAAGTACGCAGCAACATCTCCTGATATTTTTCGCCCCGACCATAGGACTCTTCCATAAGCTGTCCATGCGTCTTTCCCACCATTGCTGCAGTAAGGGTAGATCGCCCCATGCAGACTGCATTCACATATGGTGCGCCCAGGGCTATTGCCTTAAAGACGTGGTCCTCAAGGG
>DATBWO010000030.1:0-4453 GCA_036514775.1 Dehalococcoidia bacterium
CCAGAAGCTGCTGATGAGTGAGCCAGCCTAAACGTACCACGAACTCAGAGTTGAAGAAGGCAAGCAGCACATAACCCGAGCCGTAGATAACAGAGCCGATTTTAAGAAAACTCAGGAAGAGGGTAATCTGGCTGAATGGTATTACGCCTGCCGAGAGCATCGATATGGGCACTTTCAATAAAGGCACAACCAGCATTGCTGAAGGGCTTACCTTGATAAGACGGCGTCCGCCCTGGAAAAGCAAGACTATTCCGGCGCCGGCAAAAAGAAGAGCTATTTCATTGAAGCCGAGAATGTAAGAAGCAATCACTCCAGCCCCGACTATAGCTGTTAGCCAGCCCTTGACCGCCTTCCTGCCCAAATCCCATAACGCCTGAATAATGATGGCGATGACGATTGGTTTGACGCCATATAACACCCAGCCGACCTGGGGCAGTGAGCCGTAAGCGACATATACCCAGGCCAGTACCAGAGTCGCTAGCATAGCAGGTATGATAAAGAGTAGGCCGGCGGCGGCATATCCCCACCACCCCGCCCGAACCAGCCCCAGATACATTGCCATTTCGGTAGCGTTCGGGCCGGGGATGAGGTTGGTCGCCCCGACCATGTCCAGGAAGCCCTGCTCATCCAGCCAGCGGCGGTTCCTCACCGTCTCCCGCTGCATAATGGCGATGTAAGCCGCCGGCCCGCCGAAGGCGGTAGCGCCAATTTTCAAGAAGAGAGAGGCGACTTCTTTCAGGTAGGTTCGTTTGCTCATAGTGCAGTTCGGTTAGAGAGTTACCGACTTATTCTAGCATAACGGACTTCTCCCTTTCGTAAAGTCCCGATTTACTTCGTTCATACGGGATTCCGTATGAGCTTGACGAATCGGAAGGAGATAAGAGGGATTTCTGGTTCTAAAATGTATTCCGTAGGGGCGACCCCCTGTGGTCGCCCTGGGCAGGCACGGGGGCCTGCCCCTACAAATTCATCCTTCACGGTGCCGATGGAATCGGCATGACAGATTGCGATTCCATTCCGCTCGTCTTGACATCTAGCTGACCAAAGAATAACCTTAGTAGGATAGTTGGAATGTTGGATAGTAGGAGAGAAAGATGGCAGTTCAGGCGCGTAAGAAAACCGAGAAAAAGCTGTCAGAGTTGGTTCAGGTGCGCAAGAAAGCCCAGATAACGCTGCCGCAATCGGTCAGGAAGGAGCTTGGCATAGAAGAGGGCGATTTCCTGGATATCCGGGTCGAGAATGGGGAGGCGGTGGTCAAGGTTAAGAAGCTTATCGACAAAGACCAGGCCTGGTTCTGGACTAAACGCTGGCAAGAGGGTGAAAGAGAAGCTGAGGCAGACATCCGCGCCGGGCGTGGGCACACCTTTGCCAATGCCGAAGAGGCGATTGCCTATCTGGATGAGCGGGCCAGAAGGTTCGATGAGGATAAGGCTGCCAAGAAGAAAAAGGCGGCTAAATAATGCCTATCAGGCCATTACCACGCTTCGAGCGGCAATATTGGTTGCTACCTCTGGAAATAAGGCAGAAGGTCAAAAAGGCCCTGCGATTTCTAGATGCTGATTTCCGCCATCCCGGGCTGCGTTCACATCCTGTGAGAAGTCATCCCGGCGTATTCGAAGCCTACGTCGATGATAAGTACCGCATGACGCTTGAACACCGCGGCGATGTTTTTATCATGCGCAACGTTGATAACCACGATGAATGCCTCAGGAACCCTTAAGAAAAGGAAGAGGGCTTTCGCTCCCTCTTTCGACCGTTTGTGATTCGAATTCGTCTAGGTTACCACCATAGCCGAAAGCATTCTATTGAGCTATATTTTAAGCATTCCCTTTAAGTATAGATAGTATCCGTTGCCAGTCGTACTATATGCGATATTTACCAGACGCTGAAGCACTGGATAGCTTTCCTTCCCTTGCTCTAATAAGTCTATCATTTTCTCTACTTCGTCTTCAATCTTAATGAATAAGTTATCAGGGACGCCAACTCCAGCTTCTTGGCCAACTGATAATGCAGCTAATCTCGCATTCACCATATTGTGAGTGACTTGAAACACTTGGAAGATGAAAGCCAGTTCGGGTTCGTACTCTAGGTTCAATATTCGTTGAGCCATAGCATGTATGGCGCTAAAGAAGTACCATTTCTGTGCTGCCGCAGTTGTGCTTTTCATATTCTTAAGAGCGAATCGTACTTCATCGATAAAAGTCTTTTTCATTTCTGGTGATAAATTCATATTCTCTAACCTCATACGACAATTTATTGAGCTTAACAGCCTTTTATGCTACTGGTAACGAGTCATCAACCTTGTCTAAAATTTTAAAAGGATTGTAATTTTCAGTTTGAAACAGTGCTCTTTGATGCTCCCTTGTATTTTGAATGGCTGTACCCACAAATGCAGACGCTCCGACAATACCGCTAGCATCGGCTGCACCTCTGTGCCCAGAGATAAAAGAGGCATCGGTACTGCCAACGCTGCTAGGCGTTGGTAAACGAGATTGTGCATTCAGACAGACATCTGGTCTAACTCCCAGTGCAACAGCGATTTTTGCTATGGTCAGGAGTGTCATATTTGGAGGAGCATTAAGAATGCGTGAAACATGTGCTCTTGACACCCCCATCTGCTGGGCCAACCAAGACTGACTCTTTTCCTTTTGTTCTAGACGATCTAGCATTTCCTCAATCACCTTGATAGAGAGCCCTTCTGCTATGAACTCCGGATCACTTTCATACTCCTGAGCATATCTCTCCAGTGTCATATTTGCGTCATGGTCAGACATTTTCACCCTCCCTAAGGAATTGTTCCCTCATTCTTTCTGCTTTACGGTATTCCGTCTCCGCGGGTACCCCTTTATGAAATCCATTCGTTAAAATCGTCTTTCCGGCTGGTAGATAGAAATAGAGAATACGGTCGCCTTGCCTTGATTTGAATTCTAATAGATTCCCACGTAGTAATCTTGACTTCCTTATATTCTTAATTGGACCATGGTCAGCATGTCTTGTGTATAGGTTGACGAGTGACTTATGTGATGCCGGGTCATTTTGCTTTACCTGCTCCAGAAAGTCAATAGAAGGACATCTCCCATCATCGTTAATAATCGCATATATGTTGAACTTCTGACCTCGGTACTGTAATTCTATTTTCATGTTAACTTAAATGTTGACATTTGTCTAGTGGTAATCTGTACTTTCACCCTTTCCTATGAAGCGATTGTATCACATACCCAAAACCACGACAAAACCCCCTTGACGCTATCAGAACAGATGTGCTACTTTAACACCATGAGATTTGAATTGGAGAAGCGAGATGGAATTGGAGAAGCGGAGTGAGTTTGTGGAGTTTGTGGAGTTCGTTGAGTACGTTGAGAGTGATGAGACTGGAACCGAAAAGACCGAGAGTTTATCTGGCAAAACAGGTGGTCAACCCGACCTGCGCCCGGAGTTCTGCCGCTACCGGGACGAGGGTTGCGAAATGGCTGAGTCCTGCCTTAACTGCCCGTTTGCCAGGTGCATTTATGATGAGCCGGGAGGTAAGCAGCTCTGGATGAGAAAATCGCGAGACAGGGAAATAGCCCGGCTCTCTATTAGCGAAGGAAAGAAAGTGAAAGAAATATCAGAAATGTTCGGCATCAGCGAGCGGACGGTGCAGAGGGCGCTGAAGACGGCGCAAAATAAGAGGGTTAGTAGAGTTCATCGAGTTGATTGAGTTTGTTGAGTTGATGGAGTTGGTAGCCTGCGGGCTACGGGAGAAAAATAGATGATTGAAGAGTTTAGTCCGGCGGATTTGGTACGGCGGGATACAGAGAGGCTGAAGAGATACAAGGACCTGCTTGATTTTTATCACGACAGCCACTGGGAGGGGAGGGAGAGGCGGAACGAGAAGCGGTTGACCTTTAACTATGCCCGTGCCTTCATCGATAAGGTGACTTCTTACCTGATGTCGGGCAACAGTCTTGTTGTCGAGCCTCAGGAAGACATGGGGTTGTCACCCTCACCCATTCGACTTCGCTCAGGGCAGGCTCTAAACCTCTCCCGTCAAGGGAGAGTGATTCCCAATGCTGAAGCCAGAGCAGCGGCAGACAAGGCCCGGGCGGCTCTATATCAGGTGGCTGAGGATAACAGCCTGGAGCAGCTTGATTTCGAGACAGAAATCGATTGCGCCATCCTGGGTGACGCCTGCTACAAGGTTATCTGGGACCAGGAGGCGAAACGGGTGAGCATCACCGCCCCTGATATCCAGGGCATCTACACCTGGGGGGTGGGCGATGATACCTCTAAAGTGTGGCGGGTAGCCTCAAAATACAGCCTGACTCAAGATACGGCGGCCAGCCTCTACAATGTTAATAGTAAGGAAAAGTCTGCCGTTATCACCGAGGTCTGGACGGAACGGGACTTCGAGCTATGGGTTGATGATGTCCGTATCGAAAAGAAAGCCAACCCCTACGGTTTCATCCCATTC
>DATBWO010000031.1:0-3461 GCA_036514775.1 Dehalococcoidia bacterium
CATTTCATGCTGGTGCTGGTGGCACGGAATCTCAGGATTGGGCAAATATGTTGCTCAGGATGTACTTGAGGTGGGCGGAGCGGCATGATTATGAGGCTAGAGTCTTAGACGTCTCCCCGGGAGAAGAGGCTGGTATCAAAAGCGCTATTGTGGAGATTAAGGGGGATTATGTCTATGGTTATCTCAAAAGTGAGCATGGGGTACACAGGTTAGTGCGGCTTTCTCCCTTTGATGCTGACCATGCCCGCCACACGTCTTTTGTTCTGGTGGAAGTCCTCCCTGAAGCCGAAGAGGCGGTGGATGTTAAAATAAACCCGGAAGACTTGAGAATAGATACTTTCAGGTCCAGTGGTCCTGGCGGGCAACATATGCAAAAGACAAGCAGCGCTGTCAGGATAACTCACTTACCTACAGGGCTGGTAGCTACTTGTCAGGGTCAGAGGTCTCAGCACCAAAACAAGGAAGCTGCTTTGAAAGTTCTTTATTCTCGCCTCCTGGAGCTTGACCGCGAGAAGAAAGAAGAAGAGAGGGCCAGGATAAAAGGCGAGCGTATTGTAGCGGGTTGGGGCAATCAAATTAGAAGTTACGTTCTTCATCCTTATAAAATGGTGAAAGACCACCGCACCGATTACGAAGTTCATGATGCCGAAACTGTGTTGGATGGAGAACTAGATGGATTTATCACTGCCTACCTTCGGTCTAAAGTGGGGAAATGATTAAACGCATTGGCTTAATAACTTTGGCGCTTCTCTTGCTTTTAAGTCCCTCCCTCGTCGCAGCCGAGGCTGGTATTACAGTTATAGATAGCGATGTTGATGTAACGTTCCCAAGCCAGGCTGTGTTCACTCTTGAGGCTGAAAGCTATGTTGATATCGTTGATGCTCGTCTTTATTACCAGGTGGATAAGATGAACTACGCTGAAGTTGTCAGTGAAGGTTGGGCTGATTTTACTCCAGCAAACAAGATAGAGGCTAATTGGGTGTGGGATATGACGAATGCTAGCTTGCCCCCTGGTGCTGAAGTCACATATTGGTGGATGATTGAAGATGCTGCCGGGAACGAATTTGAGACCTCCCCCGAGATAATGTATTTCAATGACGGTCGCTATTCTTGGCAGAGCTTGACTAGTACTGTACCTCAGAGTGGCGAGATGACCCTTTTCTGGTATGAAGGCGGTGATTCCTTCGCCCGAGAATTGATGGATGCCTGCCAAGTAGGACTTGGTAGGTTGACTCAGGATATCGGTGCCTATCCGGAAAGACCCATCAAGATATACATTTACGCCTCCGATAGTGATTTACAGGGAGCCATGATTTATTCTCAGGAATGGACTGGAGGTGTTGCCTTTGCTGGTTTTGGCATAATTGCCATTGGCATTGCACCAAGCGAACTTGATTGGGGCAAGAGAGCCCTAGTTCATGAGTTGACACATCTTGTTGTTCATCAGGCAACTTTTAGCCCCTATGGGCAGCTTCCTATCTGGCTTGACGAAGGGTTAGCTACATATAGTGAGGGCGAGCTTGACCCTGTTTTTCGCTCCTGCCTGGAAGAAGCTATTTCGAAAAATGAGCTTATTTCGGTGCGCAGCCTGTGTAGTCCCTTTTCCGCTTACTATGAAAAAGCTTGCCTTTCCTATGCTCAAAGCTATAGCCTTGTGGAGTATCTTCTGGATAATTATGGACAGGACAAGATGCTCGATTTATTGGCTATTTTGAAGCAGGGTAGTACCTACGATGAAGCTTTGACCGAGGTCTATGGTTTTGATATAGATGGGCTTGATGCTCTTTGGCGAGCGACGCTAGCATCCAACACTGTCATTGCGAGCGAAGCGTGGCAATCTCCTCCCGCTTTGATTGCTGTGTTAGCGGCATTAGCTACAGCACTGATTTTGTTGGGTGCGCTGGCTTTGGAGAAGTGGACCTGGCGAAGGTCGTCTGGGAAATCAACAATATAAGATAAGCCATGAAGGACTCTTTTACCGTTCACGATTTACCCCCCAGTGAGCGCCCCAGGGAGAGGCTATTTAAGCTGGGCAGTGAAGCTCTTTCTGCCCAGGAAATTTTAGCTTTAATCCTGGGTCGAGGGATTAAAGGTGAGTCCGTCATAGAGACTAGCCATAAGCTGCTAAGCCGGTTTGGCAATCTCAAGGGTGTTGCCAATGCCTCTGTAGAGGAGTTGACTCAGACGAGAGGTATCGGGCCAGCCAAGGCAGCGCAGATTAAAGCTGCCCTTGAATTGAGTAAGAGGCTGGAAGCCGATGTCGGTGAGAACCCCAATCCGATTCTCAAGTCCCCGGAGGATGTAGCTGCTGAGGTGAGGGGCCAGTTGAAAGGCAAGATGAAGGAGCATTTTTGGGTACTTTGCCTGGATACCAGAAACAGGTTAATAAATAGCAAGCTAGTTTCCATAGGCAGCCTGGATACGAGCATTGTTCATCCCCGTGAGGTGTTTAAGGAAGCAGTTTCTTCCTCCGCCGCTTCGGTAATCTTTGTGCACAATCATCCTTCGGGTGACCCCGAGCCATCCAAAGAGGATGTTGAGCTAACTAAGCGGCTGGTTAAAGCTGGCGAAATCATAGGCATTGATGTCCTTGACCACATCATTGTCTGCGATAAAAGTTACTTAAGCTTGAAAGCTAAGAATTTGTTCTGAATTTAATCGCAAATGACAAGTAAACACCTTGTAAGGGAGTATTATGAAGACTAGAGAAGGGAGCCAGGTTTTCTTTTTCCTCTATGATGAGGGCAGGGCCTTCCTCAGAGGGCTGAAGCTGCTTTTCCCGAAGGTAGCAAGCGTTGTCTCTGCGGGTGATTCTGTAGCGGTGAAGGTTCATATGGGGGAATATGGTGGTAGTGCTTACCTTCGCCCGCCGATAGTACGCAGAGTATGTGATTTGATTAAAGAAGCTGGAGGTAAACCATTTGTCACAGATACCACTGCTCTTTATCCCGCGGGGAGGTTCACTGCCAGGCAATACCTGGCGACGGCAGCCTACAATGGCTTCACCGAAGAATCGTTGGGAACGCCTGTAATTATCGCTGATGGGGAACAAGGCTATGATGGCGAGTGGGTGGATATCCCCAAGCGGGTGTCTGATTGCGCTTTAGATAAAATCAAGATAGCCAGGGAGATTTTCGATGCCGACTCTATGATAGTTCTTTCTCATCTGAAGGGGCATGAGCTATCTGGCTTTGGCGGCTCTATCAAGAATGTGGCTATGGGCTGTGTTACCAAGGAGTCGAAAGCTGCTCAACATAGGGTAAATCGTGGTGTCATTGACCTCTCTAAATGCACAGGCTGTGGACAGTGCGTCGAAGCTTGTGCCTTCAAAGCTTTGTCTTTACTTAAGGAGAAAGTGGCGCGTGATGAAGAAAGATGCCTGAACTGTAACTATTGCTACTACCTTTGCCCAGAAGGTGTTTTTTCCTTGCCTCCTCGGGCTAAAGAGAGGTTTCAAGTTT
>DATBWO010000032.1:0-4577 GCA_036514775.1 Dehalococcoidia bacterium
TAGTGTTTCTTCTCCAGCTCTATTATGCCATCAGACTTGAGTGCATCCGGGCCATAACTGAGTAATTCTTCACCGGACTTCGGCCTCAGTCCGGCTCGCTTAAGAGCCTCCTGAATCACCGCAGCACCTAGCGCAACGACAGGTATATCTTTTAAAGAACCACCGAAGGCGCCAATTGCTGTCCGGGCACCACTGACAACAACTACTTCTTTTTTCATGCTCTAATCTCCTTCTATTAGAATTTTCTCATGGGCAGTATGACCCAGATATCTTAGCAGAGCCAAATCGCAGTCTCGTACCCCTTAACCCTTTCAATAATGCCTCGTGCCTTGCTGTGGGACAGTTTACCTGTGGATTTCCCAAGTATAGCAAATTCTTTGTCGGAGTCAAGGAATTATCCTGGGGCGGCACTTATCACAAAAATGCGCCTCCTTCAGGTCGGTATCAGCCAGGCTGTTGGAAAAGTGCATGACACATTTGTTATTGGGGCAATGTCCCAGACCGAAGGTATGCCCCACTTCATGAACTATCTCCTTGGTGGCTCTTTCCAGAAATAAAACTCCGTCCGGAGCCAAGCCATAATATTCCTGCCTTAGCCGGCACAGGGAGACGATGGTTGTGCCCGAGCCTACATCGGCTTCGCCAAATACAAAATTAAGCCTGGAAACATAAAGATCAACATCAGCTACACCGACAACCCTTTCCTCTCCTTCCGACTTTTTCAGAGAGGCTAGCAATTTTGAGGAAAAGTATTGCTTCCTCTCCGGATTGTAAGCCTGGGCCAAATCGCTAAAACCCGCTTTTATTTCTACCGGACAATGGAAAATACCGCCAACCCTATCCTTAAGCTCCTCCATTATTTCGTCAGCTATATTGCCTAACGGTTTAAGCGTGATCTTCACTTAATTCTTTGTTTGCGCTCTTCTCCCAAATAATATCCTAAGATTTTACCACAGACTGAGCAAGGCATGATACGTAAGTAGTATAATTGCTGGATATTGAGGCGAGGAATTGAATTACAGCCAGGCAGAAGAGTATCTCAATAGTTTTGTTAACTATGAGCAGATTCCGGGCATATCTTACGCCCAGCCTGGTTACAGCTTAAGACATGTAGAAGAGCTACTAAACCGTATGGGCAACCCTCAGTCGGCAGCCAGGACGATTCACATCGCCGGCACTAAGGGCAAAGGGAGTGTAGCGGCTATGATTGCCCAGGCCTTGAGCGGTTCAGGCTATAAAACAGGGCTATATACCTCCCCCCATCTTCTTAATTTAAGGGAGCGTATTAGAGTAGATGGCAGTTTGATTTCTGAAGCTGAGTTTGCTGCGTCCATGGCGGAGGTCAAGCCCTTCATTGAATCCATGAAGCAGGATACTAGCTTCAGGCAACTGACTTATTTCGAGGCGCTGACTGCGCTGGCATTTGCTTATTTCCAGAAAAAGCAGGTGGACTTTCAAGTGCTGGAAGTGGGTCTAGGGGGCAGGCTCGATGCCACTAATGTGACCAGGCCTGTAGTCTGTATTATTACTTCTATCAGCCTGGACCATACCCAGATTCTGGGTAATAGCCTGGAGGAAATAGCCCGGGAGAAAGCCGGCATTGTCAAGCCCGGTTGCTGGGTGGTGATTTCTCCCCAGCCGGAGGAGGCAGCTTCGGTAATCACCGATATTTGTCGGGAAAAAGGAGCGAAGTCGGTCCAGGTCGGCAAGGATATCACCTGGCATAAGACAGGCGGTGACCTTTCTCATCAATCGCTGGTGATCGAGGGTAGAGTGAACAACTACCAGGTTAGCATTCCTCTTTTAGGCGATTTTCAGCTTGAGAATGCCGCCACTGCCATAGCTGCTCTAGAAATCCTGGCTTCCGAGGGCTTTGCCATCTCAGCCGCCGATATAGCTCAAGGGCTGGCTCAAGTTAAGTGGCCGGGGCGATTTCAAATTTTGCAGCAACACCCCACTGTGCTGGTTGATGGTGCTCATAACGTGGCGTCAATGAGAAGATTGGTGAGTAATATCAAAGCATACTTCACTCACAAACGGATTTTTCTTGTTTTCGGGACATCCTGCGACAAAGACATACCAGGGATAATAAATGAGTTAGTTTCCCTCTCACCTCAAGTTATAATCACACAGGCATCCCACTCCCGTGCTGCCCCCTTTTCAACCCTGGTTGCCGAGTTCAGCAAGCGAGGCATCAAGCCTGAAACTAAAGAAACTGTAACCGAAGCTATATCGCGAGCTTTGTCTCTGGCAGGCAGGACAGATATTATCTGCGTTACCGGCTCTCTGTTTGTCGTGGCGGAAGCGTTAGATTATTTCTCAAGGGGCTGAGTTTCCATAGGAGAGACAAGAGCTTCCTTGGGTAACATATTGCTTAGAATTTGCTGGAGCGCCATGATATGGCTACATATCTCCCATTGGGAAAAGAAATGGCAGGTACAATGCCATTTTCCATGGGCATAGCTGAGCTTATGGTCATCGTTCTCCCCACGGAAAACAGCGGTTAAACCTGAAAAAGTTACACGATCTGGTTCTTGAGCGTACCTTTTGGCTTTTTCAATCTTCCCGATAAGGCTGGACCGCATCTTACCACCGCAAGTATACAACAGGGCACAGGAAAAGTCCAGCATCCGCGCTCGTTAATATGATTGGTGACCCCTCTTTTTTGTCATTGCGAGGAACGGGATTTCTCGCTTACGCTTCGGAACAAGCTCCGCAATCTCTAAAAGGAAAATCTTAAATCTCAAGCACCAAATCCTAAACAATATCAAAGCACCAAATACCAATGCTCAAAACGTTTAGAGTTTTGATATTTGGATTTGTTTGGAGATTGGATTCTGGAATTTGGAATTTAGTCAACAAGATTGCCACGCCCCGACAAGTCGGGGCTCGCAATGACACGGGAGGTTATTACCCAACGTTACAAAAATATGAAGTGTCACCCATTTATCTGAACCAGATCAAGATCCCGCAACCAGATGCAATTGTGCTATCATAGTAACTAGTTTGGTAACAATGTAATGGTCTTGCAGCCGCAACTCAAAATTCTTATCAACCGTGACAAGATAGCCGAAGCTGTGGCAAGACTGGCTGGGGAAATCAAGAGGGATTACCAAGGCAAGCAGCCTCTGCTCATTGGCATCCTTAAAGGGTCTTTTGTGTTCATGGCTGACCTTATTCGCCGACTCGACCTCCCTTTGGAGGTCGAGTTCATCAAATTATCCAGCTACGGCTCTGCCCGGGAGAGTTCGGGCAAAGTGAGAGTGGTTCAGGGACTCCAGACGCGCATCACAGGCAGAGATGTTCTGGTGGTTGAGGATATCGTGGATACTGGAATTACCATCTCTTTTTTACTCGATTACCTCAGGAAGAAAAAGCCCGCTTCGCTGAAGCTCTGTGCTTTGACAGACAAGCCGTCTCGGCGCAGGGTTCCGGTATCCATTGACTATCTCGGTTTCACCGTGCCCGATAAATTTATCGTGGGATACGGAATCGACTGTGATGAGAAGTTCCGCAATTTGCCCCACATATACGCCCTGGAGGATTAGGAGATGAATTTAAAGGAGCTTATTTCGGTAGCTAGAGGGGAAATGCCCGCTGATTTGCTTTTGAAAAATGCCCGGATAGTAAATACTTTTATTGGAGAAATAGAGCAAGGCGACGTGGCTATCTACGGCGATAGGATTGCCGGCGTAGGCAATTATGATAAGGCCAAAGAAACTATCGATTTACAGGGCCGGTTTTTAGCTCCCGGGCTGATTAACGGACATACACATATAGAAAGCTCCATGCTTCACCCGGCAAGATATGCTCAAGCTGTAGTCCCCAGAGGCACTCTAGCCCTGGTCACTGATTTACACGAAATCGCCAACGTTTGTGGATTTAAGGGCATAAAATTCGTCACGGATTGGGCGCGAAAACTCCCGCTGGATATGTTATTCCTGGCTCCGTCATGTGTGCCGGCAACTCATCTGGAGACATCAGGCGCCCGAATCAGCTCCCGGGAAATAAAGAAAATCTTAGCTCACCCCAATGTAATCGGCCTGGGAGAGATGATGAATTTCCCCGGTGTGGTTAGCGGTAATGAAGAGGTTTTGAAGAAAATCAGTGCTGCCAAGGGGAAGATTATCGATGGACACGCTCCGGGACTCGCCGGCAAAGAACTGAATGCCTACTTGTCCGCGGGCATCAGGTCTGACCACGAATCCACTACCCTGGAGGAAGGAAGGGAGAAGTTGCGCCGGGGCATGTATCTAATGATTCGAGAGGGCTCTTCAGAGAAGAACTTGGACGTTCTTCTGCCTCTGGTCACCGATAACACTTATAAAAGATGCTTCTTCGTGGTGGATGACCGCAGTTGCTCTGACTTACTGCGGGAAGGCGATATTGACGCCGTGGTCCGAAAGGCCATTAGCCGGGGCCTGGAGCCAGTCCGGGCAATTCAAATGGCGACGATTAACGCTGCCGAGTATTTCAGGCTCCATGACAGGGGAGCCATCGCCCCGGGTTATGTAGCCAACTTCATAACCATCACTGACCTTACTAGATTAGAAATAGACACGGTGTTTTACAAAGGA
>DATBWO010000033.1:0-2514 GCA_036514775.1 Dehalococcoidia bacterium
TTTTGTTTTGCCTTTGTCATCGAGTTCTATGGCGACGACATCTATGCGCCATAGAGGAGGGAGATTTTGGTGGGTATTGGTATAGGTCAGGGCTGAGGCGATGAGTCTCTCTTTTTTGGCTTGTGTTATTGACTCCTCGGGAGTGCCGAAGTCCAGATTGCTCTTGGTGCGAACCTCGACAAAAACCAGACAGTCCTTCTGCTGGGCAACGATATCAATCTCTCCATGATGGCAGCGAAAACCCGTCTCGCGAATGCGGTAGCCCCGCTTTTTCAGGAATTTCTGGGCTGCTTTCTCTCCTAGCTTACCAACTTCCTGGCGGTCCATCACCTGATCCTTCACGGAGTTTACCTTGAGTGAGATTCTTCGGTCGCTTCGCTCGCTCAGAATGACAAGAAGGGAGGGGCTCAGTATGAAAGGAAGCGAAGGGCTCAGAATGGCCCGAAGCTAGAGGGCCAGAGCTTCGGCTTGCCATGAGATTCTTGACAGGGGCAAAGTATAGACGGTGAATTGGCGAAGGCCCGAGCTTTTGCAGACAGGACATGTGACTTCCTGTTCCGTAGCCTTTATGCTGAGCAAATCCGTAGCCAGGGTAGATTCGGTCAAATTCCTCCATCATACGGTCTCTGGTGACCTTGGCTATGATAGAAGCACAAGCAATGGAGAGACACAATTTGTCACCTCTGGTTATCCCTCTTTGAGGGATGGGACATTGAGATAAGGTTACCCTATCAATAATGAGGAAACTCGGTTGTTTGGGCAGTTTTTCCACCGCCTGCATCATAGCCAGCTTGGTGGCCTTGAGGATATTCACGGAGTCAATCACTTGAGAGGGAATGATGCCAATGCCCACAGCCACGGCCTCCTTGCTAATCAGGGCGAAGAGGAATTCCCGTTTTCGGGAGTCTAATTCCTTGCTATCCCGAACCAGCCCGAACCAGGGCAGCTTGGCTGGGTGGGGCAGGATAACGGCGCTGGCCACTACCGGGCCAGCCAGAGCCCCCCGCCCGACTTCATCGATGCCAGCGATAAGCTCGTAGCCCTGTGACTTGAGCTTATCTTCCTCATCTAGAGTTGGACACTGAGACAAAGTTCTCTCTTTCATAACTCCCCTTGCCCCTCTTACCTTAAGAGGGGGAGATTTGGGAAACCTTCCTTAACCCTCTTATCTTAAGAGGGGAATTCTTGAACTTCCATAGCCCCTCTTATCCTTCGATCTCGCTCAGGACAAGTCTTAAGAGGGGAACCCTTAAAATAGGGATTGTTTCTTTCTCCCTCCCCCTTAAAATAAGGGGGATAAAGGGGGTTATTTCCAGTACCTTGTTGCTGCTTTGCTCAGTATCCATTGCATTCTTCATAACTCCCCTTGCCCCTCTTACCTTAAGAGGGGGAGATTTGGGAAACCTTCCTTAACCCTCTTATCTTAAGAGGGGAATTTACGTTTCTCTTTATGCGCTTAAGCCCCGGTTCCATGGGAATCAATGATTCCGCCTCCCAGCACCTCATCAACATTATAGAACACAATGGCCTGCCCGGGGGTTACCGCCTTTTGTGGCTGAGTAAAATGAACATCAAAGATTGCTTCGCCTTCACTTTGTTCAGGCTCGCAATGACGAGGCGGAGAGAGAATAGCTTCCGCTTCTTTGGACTTATAGCGTATCCTGGCCTTGGCTGTAACAGGCTCCTGTGGTGCCTTGCCTGATATCCAGTCCAGTTTTCGGGCGGTAAGCTTCTGGCTGTAGAGCTCCTCTTCAGAGCCCAGCACAATTCTATTATGTTCAGGCTCTATCATTATGACGTAGAGTGGCTTGCCCCGACTTGTCGGGGCTAACCCCACGCCATGTCTCTGCCCGATGGTATAAAAGGCTATCCCCCTATGCTGCCCTAATTTCTTTCCTTGAGTATCTACAATATCGCCAGGCAGAGCGGAAAATCTCTGGCTGAGAAAAGCGCCATAGTTCTTCTGGGAAATGAAGCAAATATCCTGGCTGGACCTGGTGGCCGTGGGCAATCCCGCTTGCTTTGTCATCTGTTTAACCTCGTCTCGGCTATACTCGCCTAAAGGAAACAGGACATGCCCGAGCTTTTCCTGGGTTAGAGTATAAAGAAAATAAGATTGGTCTCTAAGGGTGTCTGCTGCTTTAAGCAAGCGATAGCCATCACGGGAATGCTCTACTCTGGCGTAATGGCCTGTAGCCAGATAGTCAGCGCCCAGGGAGAGTGCTTTATCGAGGAGGAGGCCAAACTTTATGTGCTGGTTGCAGGCAACGCAGGGATTGGGAGTCCGCCCCTGTCGGTATTCCCGGCAGAAATAGTCAACTACATAGGACTCGAATTCCTTTTGCAGTTCAACCTGATGGTAGGGAATTTCTAAAATGCGGCAGATAGTCTCCGCCCGATGTGCCTGGTCGTCAAAGTCAGGCGAGTCCCAGAGGCGCATATGTATGCCTATCACTTCATAGGCGGCTTCCTTGAGCAATAAAGCGGCGGCGGAAGAATCCACCCCTCCGCTCA
>DATBWO010000034.1:0-6624 GCA_036514775.1 Dehalococcoidia bacterium
GAGATTTTATGATTTGAGGAATAGCCTCTATTATGAGCACAGGCATATAAATGATATACCTGGCTCCCAAATAGACTGCCCTCCACACAGGAAGTCGCTCTTGTTCGAGATGAGCCTCATCTACCCATCGTAGCTCCACACCGGGCAAGGTTTCGTAGCCGACATTGGTCAAAGAAACTGAAGTCACGTTCCCGTCTCGGAGCAAAACCAACTTTATTTTTTCACCTTCCTCAACGGACCGCAGGGCACTGGACGTACTCTCTTCATTGTATATAAGCAGCTGTCCATTGATGCTGTAGATGGCATCACCTGGTCTGATGCCAGCTTCGTAAGCTGGCGAGTCCTCATCTACTTGGCTCACTATATTCCAGCAAAGCACGGCGCCGATTTTTAGCTGTTGCGACTTGGGGTCGAATTTCGGCTTCACCGTGGTTTGCACTTCTTGGCCGTTCCTTTGCAGAAGCAAGGTTATTTCAGCCCCTTCTTCGACTGAATTTACTATGTCCTGCATATCTCCCCAGTTATGAACAGGTTGCCCCGCCACCTCCAGGATTATATCCCCGCGCTGGATGCCTGCTTCCTCCGCAGGAGAATTCTCCACTGCAGAATGCACCATGAGTCCGTTGCCGGCAATGACAGAATAGGGTAGCGCAATGAAAGCACTGAGGAGAACAAAGGCCAGAAAGATGTTGACCAGCGGACCGGCAGCATAGATTCCTAATCTGGTCCACGGTCCTTTGCCAGCCAGGCTTCGGGGTACTGTGGGGTCATTTTCTCCAGCAGCTTTAACAAAGGCTCCTATGGGTATGGCATTCACTGAGTATATTGTCTCGCCTCGTTTAATACTAAAAAGTCGTGGAGGAGGAAAGCCTATGCCAAACTCTTCTACCTTCACTCCAGCACGCTTGGCAGTAATGAAGTGTCCCAATTCGTGAAGACAAATTGCCACGAATAGAGTTACGAGGAAAAGGATAATAATTATAGCTACACTCATCTCTTATCTCTCCATCCCAGGATTACTTCTTCGTTCAGGCGCCTCGCAGCGACCAAGGGAAAGGCGTGTAGAGCATTCCCTTGCCCAGTCGTCAGCAGCCAGTATTTCTTCTAGAGATGGCTGGGGGATGTTTCGATGTTGCTCCAGCGTTTTTTGCACAATTTTGGCTATATCGGTAAACCTTATTCTATGACTGAGAAAAAGCTCTACAGCCACCTCATCCGCAGCGCAAAGCACCGCCGGATAAGTGCCTCCTGATTTGCCAGCATCCACAGCCAATTTGAGACAAGGAAATCTATCATGGTCTACGGGCTCAAAGTGCAAAGACTGGATTCTATTCCAATCAAGGCGGGGTAATTCCGGATTAGGCCACCTCCGGGGATAGGAAAGAGCATATTGAATGGGCAGTCTCATATCAGGCCAGCTAAGCTGAGCTTTCAGAGAACCATCGATAAACTCCACCATGGAATGAACGATAGACTGGGGATGAAGTAATATTTCAATGCTGTCAAAGGGGAAAGAGAAAAGCCAATGAGCTTCGATGACTTCTAGTCCTTTATTCATAAGAGTTGCTGAATCTATGGTTACCTTCCTTCCCATCTTCCATACGGGGTGTTGGAGAGATTGCTCCGGGGTTACCTCAGCCAATTGTGACTGTGAATAGTGATAAAAAGGCCCACCAGAGGCGGTGAGAAAAAGCCTCTGCGGTTTACTTTCTTCCCCCTGCAAACATTGCCAGATGGCACTATGCTCACTATCAATTGGCAGAATTTGAGCTTGATGGAGGCTGGCTTCACGAACGATAATTTCACCGGCCATCACTAGTACCTCTTTGTTAGCCAGGGCAACCGTCTTGCCTGCCTGTAAAGCTGCCAGAGTAGGGCTTAGTCCGGCCTTACCCGCAGTGGCCACAATAACGAAGTCAACTTCGGGATGGCTGGCTATTTCTTCTACGGACAAAAATTCCCCGCCGTAACTAATGTCAGGCTTAACTGAAGAACAAAACATTTTGGGCTGCAATTCCTTAATTTGTCTTTTCAGAAGCTCAAGATTTTTGTTCCCTGTCAGAGCTACTACTTGTAGTTCGTCAGGTAGGGCGCGGATTACATCTAGAGCCTGTTGTCCTATTGAGCCTGTCGAGCCCAGGATAGCTATTTTCTTCACACCACCCATATTACGTAATAGTATACCACTGCCCCGACAAAGATGAGGCTATCGAAGCGGTCAAGGATACCACCGTGTCCCGGCAGCAAATTACCTGATTCTTTCACCCCCGTATTGCGCTTGAGCAAGGATTCCACCAAATCGCCAAGCTGAGCAAAGACGCCAACAAGTAAGCCAAGAAGCATAATTTGCCAGTATTTAAAAGTAAAAGGAGAGATGAGATTAAGAACCAGCGCTATTATAATAGCGGCCAGAATGGCGCTTATTAAGCCTCCTACCGCTCCTTCCCAAGTTTTAGCTGGGCTTATCTTGGGTGCCAGCTTATGTTTTCCCCTTGCCCTTCCAATAAAAAAGGCGGCTGTATCATTGGCAAATGTAGTCAGCATGGCCAGGTAAACCCAATTTCGACCATCTGCCAAACCGCGCAAATTCAACCAATAGCTGAGCATCCAACCAACATAGAGAGCACCGACTATTGTCCATGCCCAGTCGCGGAATGTCTTTTCTCCGGATGGGCGTAGTAATAGGCAAATCAAGGAAATCAACATAGTGTCGGTAATAACTATGGGTAAAACGTCAGGGTTCCTGTAATGAGGGCTTAAGACAAGCGCCAGCGACCATAGTAAACCTAAATAAAGCAAGGGCTCTCTTCTGTCAAAATTGGCCATGTGGTAGAACTCGTAAGTACCGGCTAGCGCTGCTGCGGCTATGAGAAGAGTAAACCAGGGCCAAGGGTCACCAAACCAGATGGCAAGGATGACGAGGGGCACGCCCACAATGCCAGTAATAACTCTGTGCTTGAGCATGGGTCTATTTTAGCAGCTTTTGAGCGGTTATAAGTTTGCTAATGCCTAGTCTCTTAGTAGCGCCTTTTTACAGATGCCAATGTGGCAAATTAAACCAAAAAAATCTTACGATTTTAAGTGGAAAACCAGTTAATATGGAGCAAATTCAGAATGTTACCAAAAAGTCGTAAGACTTTTGGGGTTAAATTACACTTCTTGTATCTCTTTTTCCTTGGTTTGTCCCAATTCACTTACCCTATCCACACAAACATCTGTAAGCTGGTCGATTTTCTTAGTATTATTTTTGAGTTCATCTTCCGATATTTCTTTATTTTTCTCCATCTCTCTTAGTTTCTCAATACCATCTCTCCTGATATTGCGTATGGCAATCCGCCGTTCCTCCACTTTTCTAGATACGAATTTGACCAGCTCCTTGCGCCGTTCCTCACTAAGAGGCGGGAAGACCACCCGAATTATAGTACCATCATTCATAGGGTTAAGTCCGATGTTGGCTGTGAGGATGGCTCTTTCAATATCACGTAGCGATGTGCGATCCCAGGGTTGAATAATAATTAAATTAGCCTCAGGTATAGAAAGGGTAGCAAGTTGATAGAGTGGGATAGACGTGCCCTGATAGTCGACCATGATGTTGTCAAGCAAGGCTGGAGTGGCACGCCCGGCCCGGATGGTAGCTAATTCTCTAGCCAACCCATCTATGGCCTTCTGCATCCTGGAGTTTAATTCTGAGAGTAATTCATCCAACATGGCTTAGTGATCAGCACCAAGCTCAAACCTGGCAAATCTGCGTACTCTTATGTTCTCGCCTACTTTAGCAATTGTTTCAGCAATAACTTCCTGTACCGTCTTAGTAGGTTCTTTAATAAAGGGCTGGCTGAGAAGACAAGCTACTTGGGGGTCTGTTTCTGCTTCTGGTGGCATCTCTTCACTAGTGAGAAATTGTGGGGAAGTAGCAGCTATCTGCATGGCTAGGTCGTGAGCAAGTTCTTTAAATTCAGTGGTGTGAGCCACAAAATCAGTTTCACAGTTTAACTCTACTAATGCTCCTATGTGCTTGGTATGATGAATATAAGCTTCGATTATGCCTTCGGTTGTAGATAAATTCTTCTTCTCTTCAGCAATGGCTGCCCCACGCTGTTTTAAAAATTCGATGGCCTTTTCTAAGTCACCACCTACCTCTGACAGAGCTTTATTACAGTCAGCTATGCCTGCACTAGTTCTGTTTCTTAACTCCTTTACTACTTCAATTGGTATTTTCATGGAGATGCAATATCTCCTTCTGGTTCCTCTGGTTCACCCGGCCTCTCTGGCTCAAAGGTATAAGAACCTAGAACTTCAACGGCTTCTTCGTGCTTTCCTTTAGCAACCGATTTAGTAACTTCCATCTCTCCAGAAAACGCCTCAGTTTTACCTTTAATTATGGCATCAGCTATTTTGCTACAGATTAATTTAATTGCCTTAACAGCGTCATCATTGGCGGGAATAGGATAATCGATGCCGTCGGGATTACAATTAGTATCCGAAATAGCGACCACTGGGGTGCCTAATTTTCTAGCTTCAGTAAAGGCAATCTTATCTTTAATAGGGTCCACGATGAACAAGGCTCCCGGAAGAGTAGTCATTTCCTTAAAGCCCTTCATTTGAGTATTTAAGCGGAAAATTTCTTTTTCTATCTTCACTCGTTCTTTTTTAGGTAAGCGGTCAAGCTCACCTTTATCCTTTTTATTCTCTAAACGGACCAGGTGGTCGATCCGAGCCTGTATGACGGTGAAGTTGGTTAACATACCGCCCAGCCATCTTAGATTAACATAACTCATGCCACTCCTCACAGCCTCTTCTTCTATGGTTTGCTGAGCTTGTTTTTTAGTGCCGACAAAAAGAATGCTTTGCCCTCGAGCTGCTAAATCTTGGACAAAAACGCAGGCCTTTTCTAACATGGTAACTGTTTGCTCCAGATCGATGATGTGAATATCATTGCGCTGCGTAAAAATATATTTCTTTGCTTTAGGATGCCAGTAGCTGGTGTGGTGACCAAAGTGAGCACCTGCTTCCAGCAATTGTTTTAATAAAGCATTATTTACCATATTTACAACTTCAAATTATGCTGATTAATAAAACCAGTATAATGTAGCATGATTGATTTGGATAATGCAACAAGGGGTTGCTCTTAATTATCTCTTGGTTGACAGAGAAATTTTCCTTACCTATACTATTGAGCCAAAAATTGCAGCTAGAGGTTGCCCGAGTAGCTCAATGGTAGAGCAACCGATTTGTAATCGGTAGGTTGGTGGGTTCGACTCCCCTCTCGGGCTGGGTTTTTCAGATATTTTCTGATAAACTTGTATCACGGAGGGGTGCCGGAGTGGTTAATCGGAGCAGACTGTAAATCTGCCGCCCTTACGGGCTGCGTGGGTTCGAATCCTACCCCCTCCATTTATAAAGTGCAGGAAGCCCACATAGCTCAATAGGTAAAGCACGTTCTCGGTAAGAGCAGAACATAACCACCATCAGACGCAATATAATCAAGAGTAAACCCCAGCAACTCTAAAGTCAATACCTGTTCACCTTTCAGATAATCTCCATTACAAAGACTTAACGAAAGTTAATTAACATTCTTCATGATTAAAAATTTCAAATCTCCACCCTCTGCCCTGAATGTAACACATACCTTTGTAGGCTTAAAGGTTTCACTTTCAGAACCCACCTCTATTTCTAGTTCAAAATCACCCAGACTGAAATTGTTATACTTAATACCTATCTCAGATGGAAACCCAAACGCACCACTACTCTTAAGTTTCGCAGCATAATACAAATACTCTCGGCTGTTAAATCCTGGAATTGTTATTGTTGTATCTGCCACCGATGTTGGCGACCAAGGAAACTTATGCCCTTCTGGTGGTAATTGAGCAGATGGTTCGCTTTCTCGTCCTCTTTCAGGAGAAACGAAGAGCCTAGTCTCCCGCTCGTCAATTTTAATTAAATTGGTTGCTACCATTTTACGTCCACATAACTTGCCATAGCAATTTGGGATAGGCACTCCTGTTGGGTTTTCTACCATCAACCTAAGCCAATTATACCCTCCCCCACAATTATAACTTTCGCTTCCTACAACTCGCAGTCCTTTTGTAGTTAGCTTGACCTTCTCTATAGCCATCCTCATAGGTGTAACCATAAAAACCAACAAAAAAAACCATAACGCCAAACCTATCCCTAGGGATTGTTCAGCAAGAAATCCCGACAAGTGAAACCGCATAGCTAAGGTAGGGATAGCAGCAAGAACACCAGCTATAATGAGAGATATAATGACACTCATCGCCTCTACCCTCTCCCACAAGTGAAAGCTCCTAAACAAGTTTTCTTTAAGAAACAACCTAAACCAATACACATAGTTATTCTACCACTTCTCCAATAACCATAGAAGGTTGACATCTCGGTTGCGCTCCACTATAAACCTTCCATTTTCATCAGCTCGGGCAGAATAATCTCATCACGCACTCTCTTAGATATACGTGCCAGCTTTACCAATATACCCGGGTACATCTGGTCAGGATAAACGCCATAATGTCGTTTAAACCCCTTTGACCAGCCTACCCAGCCTGGAAACACCCAACCAGCACTCATAATATACTTACGCACATGATACGACTGCATATTTAGATACCC
>DATBWO010000035.1:0-3294 GCA_036514775.1 Dehalococcoidia bacterium
TTCTGCCAGTGAACAAACTCAATTAAGACGATTAGAAGAGAAAGGGATGAATCGGAAGGATGCCCGAAGCAGGATAAAATCCCAACTTCCCCTTGAGAAGAAAATCAAATCTGCCGATTTTGTTATTAATAATGATGGTCCACTTGAAGAGACCAAGAAGCAGGTAGAGAAAATATATTCTTTGTTAAGAAAAGGAGAACAGCGCGGCAAGTAAGCCGCCGATGAACCTAAGCAAATTATCATCAGGAGGTGATTTGGTGAATCCATCAGAGGCAAAACTAGAAAAAGCGCTCAATAAAGTGCTTGTCCCCGGGATAATGCGTAGCCTGGTACAGATGAACTTGGTTCGAAGCGCGGAAGTTAAAGATGGCAAGGTGAAAATAAGTTTGGCTTCGACTGCCATCCCTGCTCAGCATCATAGTTGGCTGAAGGATAAAGCAGCGGCAGCGGTTAGCGAGCTTTCTGGAGTAGAAGAAGTAACTGTCGACCTTGTCGAAGCCAAGCCCAAAGAACTTAATCAGATTGAGAAAATAATAGCGGTCATGAGTGGTAAAGGGGGAGTCGGCAAATCTCTGGTAGCTGGTTTATTAGCTACCTCTTTTGCCAGGGAGGGAAAGGACGTGGGCATACTCGACGCTGATATTACTGGCCCCAGTATCCCTAAGATGTTCGGTTTAAATGCTCGCCCCAGCGGCAGTGAGACAGGTATTTTGCCCATATTATCGAGGTCGGGAATTGAAATTATGTCCATGAATCTGCTTTTGCCTAGTGAGGATGAAGCGGTTATCTGGAGAGGGCCCCTCATGTCTAAAGCTATCACGCAATTCTGGGAGGAAGTTCTCTGGGGCAAGCTGGACTGTCTCATAATAGACCTGCCCCCGGGTACTGGAGATGCCCCATTGACGGTGCTGCAGGCAATCCCTATCTCAGGGGTAATCGATGTTTTTACTCCCCAGGAGTTGACTGAGATGATAGTCAAGAAGGCAGTGAAGATGGCACAAAAGATGAATGTTCGAGTTCTGGGAGTAGTGGAGAATATGAGCTATCTCGTATTGCCTGAGACAGGTAAGAAGCTGGAAGTTTTCGGTAGGAGCAAGGGGGAGGAAATGGCTAAGGCTTCCGGAGCTCCTCTTTTGGGGAGGTTGCCCATTGACCCGGAGTTAGCCAGGTTGTGCGATGAAGGAAGAATTGAGAACTATAGGTCCGATGCTGTATCTGAACTTTTTGCCAATGTGGTCATAGCTCTAAATGGGAAGAATGAAGGGTAGCTATACGCGGTCAGGCAAACTGGTCTGACCCGTGAAATCTTTTTCTAGAGGAGTAGAGAAAATGGCACAAGAATTTGATGACTCGTTCAAAGGACTGGAGCAATCCGTCATGGAGGATATGAAAAGGGTTTACTCAGAGAAAACGATTGACCATTTTCTCAATCCCAGAAATCTGGGTGAAATTCCCGCCCCCGATGGATTTGGCAAGGTAACTGGTCCCTGTGGGGATACTATGGAAATATATCTTAAGGTGAAAGATAGCAAGGTTATGAATGCCTCTTTTTGGACAGATGGCTGTGGGACTACTATAGCCTCGGGCAGCATGGTTACCGAGATGGCTAAGCAAATGAACATCAGCGAAGCTCAGAGGATTAGTCAGCATGATGTCTTAGCTGCTCTAGGTGGGCTGCCTGAAGAAAGCGAGCATTGTGCTCTTTTGGCAGCCAATGCGCTTAAAGAGGCAATCAAGGACTACTTGGCTTTTAAGAAGGAACCGTGGAAAAGAGCTTACAGAAGCGGCTAGGATTTCAAAAGATTGATAGCCTATAATCGATTGCATAAACAGTTACACAATTATTACGTCATTGCGAGCCCCGATTTATCGGGGCGTGGCAATCTTAAAGAGATTGCTTCGTCGCTCCGCTCCTCGCAATGACGTAATACAGCTATTTTTGCAGGATACTATAGTTAGTAAGGCTTGAGGGATGAGGGAAAAGCAGAGCCTGGAATTGAAGCCCATCGGCATAATTCATTCTCCTTACAAGAGTACGGGGGCAACCCCTTACCAGGGCTATAAAAGTGAAGAGATTTCTCAGATAGAGGTATTTAAGGAATTCGAGGAAGGCTTAAAAGACATTGAGGGATTTTCCCACATTATCGTCATCTATTGGTTTCATAAGTCTCAGGGATATCATCTGCTGGTTAAGACACCCTGGGACGATAGTTTACACGGTCTCTTCACCACCAGATCACCGCATAGACCCTGTCCCCTGGGATTGACTGTAGCGGAGCTAATAACCAGGGAAAAGAATATCCTCAAGGTGAAAGGACTGGATGCCATAGACGGCACCCCCCTTTTAGACATCAAGCCGTATATTCCTGCAATAGACGAAAGGGCGGTTGTCAAACCTGGCTGGTTTGAAGGCAAGCTGGGAAAGGAAAGAAGCTGACAGCGACTCATATCTCCATACTGCTGGCTGTAGGGGCAGGCGCTGGTTTTGCCAGTGGATTGTTGGGAATTGGTGGCGGGTCCATCATGGTTCCCCTCACTTACTGGCTTATCCTCTCTATGGGCGTCTCTCCAGAGATTGGCATAAGAATAGCCTTCGGGACAAGTTTGCTGGTGGTTTTGCCTACAGCTATAAGCGGGAGCTGGGGGCATAATAAGAGGAAGGCAATTCGCTGGAAAACAGCGTTAATTTTAGGCTCGTGTGCCTTGGTCGGGGCCCTGGTTGGAGCTACTCTGGCTGCTCGGCTTCCAAATAAGATACTGGAGACAGGCTTTGGAGGACTGGTACTGGCTGTTGCAATATGGATGGGCCTGGGACTAGTGCCAAGGTTGAGAAGAAAGACTGAAGAGCCGCGGGAAAATTTCGGGCTTGTAGCAGCTTGCGGTTTCCCTATAGGCATGGTAATCGGGCTGACCGGGCTTGGTGGCGGGGTATTGATAGTCCCCACGCTGGTATTGGCATTAAATTTTCCCATGCACATTGCTGTGGGAACATCGGTGGCTTCCATAATACTTGCCAGCCTTGGTGGTATTGTTGGCTATATTGTAAATGGGCTTGAGGTACCTGGTCTCCTCCCTTATTCTATAGGCTATGTAAATTTACCCATATGGTTATGCTTGGCAGCTACCAGCATACCCCTGGCCCAACTTGGAGCCCGGGCAGCACATGCCCTGCCGGCAAAATCACTAAGATATGTCTTTATTGCCTTTATGGTCTACGCGGGCTTACGGATGATTGGCGTATTTTGATCGGACGTAGAGCTTCGAGCATCATAAAACTCCACAAATCCGTGACCT
>DATBWO010000036.1:0-11952 GCA_036514775.1 Dehalococcoidia bacterium
TGCCACAGCAGCCAGGGAATTAGCTACAGCAAGCTCGGCATCATTATGGGTGTGAATGCCCAAAGGGACAGAGCTTGCCTTCTGCACAGCTTTAATAGCCGTCACTATTTGTTGTGGTAAGCTGCCGCCATTGGTATCGCAAAGAACCACGCATTCCGCACTAGCTTTAGCCGCAGCCGCCACCACCTCCAAGGCATATGTCGGGTTACCTTTATATCCGTCAAAGAAATGCTCGGCATCGAAGAAAACACTGAGCCCATTTGACTTGAGATAACTTATGGAATCTGCGACCATACTGAGGTTTTCTTCCAGCGTTGTTTCCAAAACCCTGGTTACCTGCTTATCCCAGGCTTTTCCCACAATAGTAACCACTCTGGTCTTAGCCTCAACTAAGGCCTGGAGATTAGAATCTGCTTCCGCCCGAGAATTCGCGTGCCTGGTGCTGCCAAAGGCGACCAGAGTTGAATGACTTAAGCGCAAATTCTGTGTTTGGGCAAAGAACTCAGTATCCTTTGGGTTAGAGCCTGGCCAGCCGCCCTCGATAAAGTCAATGCCCAGCTCATCCAGCTTCTGGCAAAGCTTGAGCTTATCCTCGACGGAAAAGGAAATCCCTTCTTGCTGAGAGCCATCCCTTAGAGTGGTATCGTAAAGCTGCACTGTTGACATGGAAATTCTCTTAACCTTTCACTTTTTGAGCAATCAAATCTCCCATTTCCTTCGTGCCTACCTTGGTTTTCCCTTCTGACATTATATCGTAAGTTCTATAACCTTGCTCCAGGGTAGCGAGGACAGTATTTTCTATAGTCTGTGCTTCAGTTTCCAGGGCAAAGGAATAGCGCAGCATCATGGCTACGCTTAAGATAGTAGCAATAGGGTTAGCCATATCTTGCCCCGCTCGCCTGGGAGCGCTGCCATGAATTGGCTCATACATGCCGAAGGTTTTCCCCCTGGGAATTCCTGCTAAACTAGCCGAAGGGAGCATGCCCATAGAACCAGCCAGCATGGAAGCCTCATCGGTGAGTATATCTCCAAACATGTTTTCCGTGACCAGAACATCAAATTCACTAGGACGCTGAATAAACCTCATGGCACAGGCATCAACCAGCATGTGCTGAAGTTCAACATCGGGGTAATCGGCGGAAATTTCTATGGCAATCTGCCGCCATAGCCGGGATGACTGGAGAACATTGGCTTTGTCCACCGAAGTCAGCTTCTTACGGCGGCTGAGAGCTAACTCAAAGCCTACCCTTAGTATGCGCTCAATTTCCTCCTCGGAATAAGCCATGGTATCAACCGCCTGTCTTCCCTTCGAAGTTCGCCACTGTTTTTTGGGCTGACCAAAGTAAAGTCCGCCGGTAAGCTCTCTAACCACTACTAAATCAACTCCCTTAACTACCTCCGGCTTGAGGTTAGTAGAATTCACCAGCATAGGGAAAACTTTCACAGGGCGCAAATTAGCAAACAGTCCCAGCCCTTTGCGCAAAGCCAGAAGTCCGTCCTCAGGGTGGACTTTAGCTTGGGGGTCATCCCATTTAGAACCGCCAACTGCGCCCAGCAGCACCGCATCACATTGTTTGCACATCTTCAAGGTCTCATCGCTGAGGGCTGTACCCAGGGTGTCTATAGCAACACCACCTATGAGACCATCGTGGAGGTGAAAGCTATGCCCGAATTTCTCACCCACGACCTGCAAAACCTTTAGTGCCTGGGCTATTACCTCAGGACCAACACCATCGCCGGGTAAAACTGCTACATCAAATTCCATACTATTTACCTCTCATTCCTCGCTGCCTATCATCGAAACCATGTTTTTTATGATGGGTGCTAAGTTCATCACAAAGACTTCTCCTTTTCACCCAACAAAATAATATTATCAGCTACCTTATCATATACATCGCTCAGCGTGAATATGATGATTTGATAATCCGAGGCCAGTGTTTTGAAAAAGTTTAGCGTGTTAGCCAGACGGACGGAGTCAAAATTCACGAAGGGGTCATCCAATATCAAAGGCGGCTTCTTATCGCCAAATATCAACCTTGCCAGGGCAAGTCGAAATGCCAGATAAAATTCGTCAATCACTCCTCCGCTTAAGTCCTCGGGCTTAGCCCAGTCCTTCTTCTCATCCGAATACACCCCGAACTCCAAGGCTTCTTTGTTAACTCTTACCTGCTTATATTTACCATTGGTAAAGATAGCCAGATATCTCTGAATTTCTTTCTCCAAAGCTTCCCCAGTTGACGAAAGAATCTCGGTCCTTGCCCGGGAGACAAATTCCCTGGCTAATTCATAAACCTTCACTTTTCTCTCTTCATGTTTCAATGCTTCTTGAAGCCCTTCCAGTTCCTCTTCCAGCTTAATTTGGTCCTCTATGTTAAATTTTGCCTGCTCAATAATGATTTCGCAGCGCCTTTTTTGGTTTTCAAGCTCATCCTGCTTTGCCTTTAAATCCTGAACCTGCCTTTCTAGTGCGATGTATTCTTCCGGGCTCAGGCGTGTTTCTATCAAATCCTCGGTGAGTTTCGCCTGCTCAACCGCCAAGTTTCTAGCTACCGCCAGCCTCCGCTTCTCAATATCCTCAATCGTGTTACCACTTAGCACTCCCTCCAAGAGATGTTCCGCTCTTTCTTTCTTTTCCAGCCAATAATAAAAACCTCTTTCCTTTTCATTAAACTCAGCATCCGTGTTACATTTAGCTTTAGCCAGCAGCTCTTGTTCTTCTTCACTAAGTTCACCGAGAACCCCTTTCATTCTTTGAACACGCTCTTCAATGCCCAAAATGTTGGTCTTAGCTCGAATGATGGCAGTTCTCGCCCACGTGGTGATAGCAAGGAGAGCTGCGCCCATGATTATTAAACTCAAGAGATAGAAGGGCCCAACCAAAGTTCCAATTACCCCCGTTGTCAATATTATTATTGCAGTAGCTATGCCCTTCTCTGAACCGAGAAATCTAACAGATTTTCTTTTGGCCAATTCTTCCTTCGCTTCAGCTAAGTCTCTTTCTCGCATAGCTAGGTCATTCTCGATATCCCCATATCTATTCTGGATTGCATCCAGCTCCTTTCTAAATTCTGAGACCTGTTGTTTATCTTTAAAGCCTTCGATAGCCCTAAGTGCTTCATCTGCTTTCTTAAAGTCTTCTTCCTGGTTCTTTATCCTACTAACTAATCCTTCCACGCTATTATAATCGTTAGTCAACCTTTCTATAGATGCTTCGATTTCTTTACGCTTTTTATTTTTCTCCAACAAAGCTTTGGCATTTTCATATTGCTCCTTGACCTGAGCCAGTTGCTTGTTCACTTCCACTAGCTTAATTTTTTGCGCTTCAATTTTGGAGACCTCATTTCTAACCTCATCATATCTCGCTGAAGTCTCTTGTAGTTTGTTTTTGAGGCTTGCCAAGATACCCGGGGTTTTGGCTAATTTATCCAACCCTTTCCTTGCCTCAGCGATTTTGCCATCCAACTTCTGTATCACTTGCGAGGCAAGGGTGCTTTCTTTGCCTCCACTCACAATTTCCTCCAGGCTCTTGTTAATTTCTTTCTTACCTGATGAGATTTCACTTACCTGGGCTTGACGAATACAGGAAGAACATAAGAAGAGCGTGTCAGATTTAGTGCCCAGCAGTTCAGCCATTTTCTCTGAAATTTCTTTGAAAGTATCGAGAGTTTCTCGGCCATTATCTTTAATAAGTCTGACGGTTCCTTTGTCAAAATCCTTCTCCAGTAGATATCTATGCCCTTTATCCTCAAACTCAAGAGTGGTCCGAAATTGTCTGGTTGAGCCCCAGGAAACATAATCTTTAAGCTCCTTTGAGGTGCTTCTAGGATTATGGAAAAGGGCAGCAATGATACCATCGAGTAAAGTGGACTTCCCCATTTCATTTAGCTGACCTTTGATCACATTTATCCCAGGGCTGAACACAGCTTGAAAATCAACAAGTCTCTTGAAATTTTTGAGCTCAATCCTTTTCAACCACATTATAAGACTTCCTTCCCATCCAGAAGAGCTATGCCATACTGAAGAGCATTTTCAGCAATGTCTTTCCCTTCCCCTTCCGAGCCTTCAATTTGCCTCTCCATCAGCTTAATAAATCTACTCCTAATCAACCGTTCTTCATCCTTTGTGATCTTTCCTGACTTCGGGTGAGATTTATCCGTCACACTAAGATGGAAAAATTTCTCCTCCAACTCAGTTTCCAATTCATCAGGATTTATTATAAATTCGGCATCGCGAAGCCCCTTAAGAGTGACTTTTCTTACCAAATTCTGATTTGCCCCCTCGGAGATTCTCACTTTTAGCTTGACCAGGTCTTGTACTTCACCCACGTCTATCTCTATTTCATCATAGGCACGAAGCCCAAGCATCTTGGGTTCAATGTTAACCTCACCAGTGTCTAACAGGCTAATCAAAAGCACTCCACCCTTCTCTGTTTGGTCAGATATCCACTCTGGCGAGCCGGAATACCAGGCTGGAGGCTTCTCCGAGCACATATAAACCCGGTGCCAATGCCCCAGCGCCAGATAATCCATGCCACTGGCTTTAACTTCCTCAGGCGTGAAGACATGGTCGTCCTCGGCTATCTTTTCTGGGATATAGAACGACCCGTGAGCCATGGCGATATGAAACTTAGTTGACGTCGAAGGTTTGAGCCCTTTCAGTGGGCTTATGTAGGACCTATTACTTAAATTTGGTTTCCCGTATACCGTTAAATCGAGGCCGGGATACTCCTTGAAGGATATATTTTCATTAGTAAAAACTTTTAGATTGGGGCATTTCCCTTCAAAGTCAAACTTTCTGTAAATTGACGAGGAATCAAGAGAATCATGCGTGCCAGGGATAAGACAGATTGGAATATTATTGGACCCAAGTAAATTAAATTGCTCTATTACCAAATCTATATTTCTTTGTGGCTGTTGGTTAGCATCAAACAGGTCTCCGGCAATTAAAACGATGTTTACCCTTTCATCTATTGCCGTGGCTATGATGTTCTTGAATGTAGTTCTCAACTGCTCTCGTTGAGAGGCACCCTTATTTCCCAGGCGTGGGAACTTCGCCCCGAGGTGAATATCAGCAGTGTGCAAAATTTTGAGCATGACTAGCGTCCCTTCGCCGGGAGCATCGTTAAAATTCTTAAACCGGCGCTCTCATTGAGATTGCTTCGTCCCGATTGCATCGGGACTCGCAATGACTTTCTCAGCCATGAACTTTGGGAAGAAATAAGACACCTACGATAACCGCAGTTGCTATAACAGCGAGCAAATACATTCCTGCGCCGGCAGCTAGCCCCACAGCAGCCGTCGCCCACATGCTAGCAGCTGTGGTTAGCCCGGCTACTCCTACCCCACCCAGACCCCGAAAGATAACCCCAGCGCCGATGAAACCCATCCCAACTACCACTCCAGCAGCAACTCGAGAGACGTCAACTACAGCACCACTAAACCCATATATAGATACCAGGGTGAACAGGGCTGCCCCGGCACTAACCAATATATGAGTACGTATTCCCGCTGCCTTGCCTGCCCGTTCCCGTTGATAACCAATGCCTGCTCCCAAGGCAGCAGCCAATAAAAACCTCAATATCATTTCCAGCAAGGAACTCAAATTCATCACCTCCATGTTCAAAAGACTTCAGAGAGCTTAACTTCTAAATTCAAGAGCCTTTGCCCTCGACATTACTACTCCCCTTTTTTGCCGCTAACAAACGATTCAGGGCATTCATGTACGCCTTGGCACTGGCCACAATGATGTCAGTGGCAGCACCACGCCCGGTATAGGTTACACCCTCGCTCTCTATCCGTATTAAAACCTCCCCAATGGCATCAATACCCTCGGTCACCGATTTAACGGCGAACTCCGTGAGTCTATTAGGTATCTTAACTATGCGGTTGATAGCTTTATATATGGCATCTACAGGACCTGTGCCCAAAGCAGCATCAGCCAAAGTCTGCCCATCCGGCCCAATGAGCCTGACTGTTGCCGTAGGGATACTATGGTCACCGCAGGAAACTTCAACATGGTCAAGATGGTACACCTCGGTAACAGTGCGTAATTCCTCGGCTATCAGAGATTCAATATCCCGGTCCGTGATTTCCTTTTTCTTATCCGCTAACTTCTTGAAGCCCTGAAATGCGCGGTTTAAGGCTTCCTCGCTTAAAGTGTAGCCAAGCTCGGATAGTCTTTCCTTGAAGGCATGTCTGCCACTCACCTTACTCAGCACCAGGGCACTCGAAGGGATGCCCACCGATTTGGGGTCCATAATTTCGTAAGTGATAGCCTTTTTGAGTACGCCATCTTGATGGATACCTGACTGATGGCGGAAGGCATTTGCCCCAATGATAGCTTTGTTAGGCTGGACGGGAAAACCAGTCATCTCGCTAACCAGACGACTTGTCCGGTAAATTTGAGTCGTATCAATATTGGTGGTGAGGTTGAAGAAATCCTGGCGAGTTTTTAGAGCCATGACAATCTCTTCCATAGAAGCGTTGCCCGCTCTTTCACCGATGCCGTTAATGGTACATTCAACCTGCCGTGCACCTGCCCTTATTGCCTCGAGACTATTAGCCACAGCCAACCCCAGGTCATTATGACAATGCACACTGACCACAGCCTTGCCGATGTTAGACACGTTGTCCAGTATGCCCCGGATTAAGCCGCCAAATTCCTGGGGGGTAGCATAGCCCACAGTATCGGGGATATTAACCGTGGTCGCTCCACCATCAATCACTGCCTTCAGAATCTGGTAGATGTAAGCAGGGTCAGCACGGCTAGCATCCATCGGTGAGAATTCAACGTCGTCTAAACAGCTCTTAGCTCGAGCCACCATTTCCCGAGACATCTGTAGAACTTCATCCCGGCTTTTCTTAAGCTGGTGAGCAAGATGAATGTCTGAAGCTGAAAGAAAAACATGGATACGGGGATGCTCGGCTTCTTTAACTGCCTCCCAGGCCTTGTCTATGCCTTCGATACTGGCAAGGGTCAGAGCGCAAATTGTGGGACGCTTAAGCTCCTGAGCAATAATGCGGACAGCCTCAAACTCTCCAATTGAACTGGCAGGAAAGCCCGCTTCAATAACATCAACGCCAAGTTTATCCAACTGCCTGGCTATTTCCAGCTTCTCCTGGAGGTTCAAGCTCGCTCCCGCAGCTTGCTCACCATCTCGTAAGGTAGTGTCGAAAATGATGACCTTTTCCATGATCCGCTCCCTCAATAGAATGGGCAACCTCTGTTGCTTCTTCGGCAGATTTTATCCTGATTTCTGATTCTGCTTCTCCTTTTCTAATCCACGCACAAAGAACTACATAATCTTGGAAGCCCTAGCCAAGGTGTCCCTTTTCAGTTATGATACAGTAAATAACATCTGCACCAAAAAGCCTGCCTATGCCTGCACAGCAGACAGGTGCTTGCAAGGAAACAACGATGAATAGGATAAACGCCAGAGACAAATTTGTCAATGACGGCCAGGTGGAGACATAATTTAGCACCAAGAAATTAACTACACTGGGAGGAGCCGGACTATTTCATCCTGGCAACGAGCTTAAAAAATGGTACTGATAATAGACAACTATGATTCCTTTGTTTACAACCTCGCCCAGTACCTGGGGGAACTGGGCTGGCAACCAGTGGTCTATCGCAATAACCAGATAACTTTAGCCCAAATCGAAGAGCTAGCCCCCAGCCACATCATTATCTCGCCAGGGCCCTGTACACCTTTAGAAGCAGGTATCTCTAACGAAGCAGTACGGCACTTTGGTGGGAAAATCCCAATACTGGGGGTATGTCTGGGGCATCAATGCATTGGCTACGTCTATGGGGGCAAAATTGGTCGGACATTGCCAGTCCACGGCAAGACCTCCACTATCCATCACGACGGCAAAACTATCTATCAGGGCTTGCCCAATCCCTTTCCAGCAACCCGCTACCATTCCTTAATTATCGAGCCTGAGGGGTTTCCATCCTGTCTCGAAGTCACTGCCAAAACTCCTGAGGGGATAATAATGGGAGTGAGACACCGAGATTACGTGGTGGAGGGGGTTCAGTTTCACCCCGAATCCATCCTCACTGAAGTCGGACACGATATCTTGACCAACTTCCTTCGTTTTACCCAGCCAATTTGGAGCAAAAACCAAATACCAAGTCCAAAATGCTAAATCCTAAACAAATACAAAGCACGAATGACAAAAACTCAAAACTGTTTAGGCCTTTGGGATTTTGGTCACTTGGTATTGTTTGGGATTTAGAGCTTAGAATTTAGGATTTTTCTAGCATGGCAGAAATTATTTACCTCAACGGCCAATTTGTCCCTCGCTCCAAGGCTAAGCTATCTCCCTTCGACCATGGCTTCCTCTACGGATACGGGCTATTCGAGACCATGCGGGCTTACCAAGGGCATATCTTTCGCCTTGACCGCCACCTCGCCCGCCTTCGCCGCTCTGCCCAGACCATTGGGCTGGCAAACAAGCTGGCCGCTTCTGACCTAGAAGCCGCCTGCATGAAAACTTTGGAAGCTAATAAGCTCAAGGACGCTCGCCTGAGGCTCACCGTTTCAGCCGGACAAGGCGACATGACGCCTGACCCAAGCATATGTTCCAGCCCTACCGTCTTAATCATTGTCCAAAATCTTATTCCCTTACCACCTGGAAAATATGAATCGGGTTTTACTGCAGCTCTGTCCTCCCTGCGCCGTAATAGCCAGTCGCCCTTATCTCGACTAAAGTCTACCTGCTATATGGAAAATATCCTCGCCCGGATGCAGGCCAAGGCTATGGGATGCGATGAAGCTATCTTGCTCAATGAACAGGGCTACTTGGCTGAAGGCAGCACCACCAATATCTTCCTGGCGAGTAATGGAGAGCTCATCACGCCCTCTTTGGAAAGTGGCGTACTGCCGGGAATCACCAGAGAGGCGGTTCTGGAAATAGCTCGGACTTCAAATATTAAAACCCTGGAAAGACAGGTGGAATTAAAAGAGCTAATTGAGGCTGAAGAAGCCTTTGTCACCAATTCCGTACTGGAGCTTATGCCCCTGACCTGGTTTGAGGGCAAGTCTATCGGCTCAGGCAAACCCGGCCGAATGACCAAAGAATTGCTGACTGCTTATAGAAAACTCGTAGGCAAAGAAGTACAATACAGAGAGAAGCCATGAATTCAAATGAAATAGGCGAGCTACTTTTCGGAACAGGCGGTGTTCCTGTCAGTGCTAAACTCCGTTCCACAGAGGCTGGCATCGAGCGTATTGCCGAGCTTGGTCTCGGCTGCATGGAGGTGGAATTTGTCCAGGGGGTGAAGATGAGCCCTCAGGTTGCTGCCTCTGTGGGAGAATTAGCAGCAAGAAAGAAAGTAGTGCTCACTGCTCACGGACCTTATTTTATAAACCTGAATGCCGTCGAGCCGGAAAAAGTACACATGAGCAAAGAAAGGATACTGCAAACTGCTCGCATTGCTGCTCTTCTCGGCGCCAGAAGTATCACCTTCCATGCCGCCTTTTATCTCAAAAGCAGCCCCGCCGAGACCTACACCGTGGTCAAAAAGCACTTGCAAGAAGTGGTGAACATTTTGCGGAAAGAGGGAAACAAAGTGACGATTTCACCTGAAGTTACCGGAAAACCTTCTCAATTTGGCACTTTGGAGGAACTACTTCAGCTCAGTAGCGAGATAGAAGGGGTTTTGCCCTGCATTGATTTTTCTCACTGGCATGCCCGCACAGGAAAAGCTAACTCCTATCAAGAATTCCTCGATATATTAGACCAGGTTGAAAGGAAACTAGGGAGGCAAGCTTTAGATAATATGCACATCCATCTCTCCGGGATTGCTTACGGGAATAAGGGAGAAATCAAGCACTTAATGCTCGAGAACTCGGACCTCCATTATGCCGAGCTGCTTAAAGCCCTGAAGGAACGGAAGGCAAAGGGAGTAGTTATCAGCGAGAGTATGCCTTATTTGGAACAAGATGCTCTTCTCCTCCAGCAGACCTACGCGGCTCTTTCCTAGCCCTAGGAATTCGAAGGCGCACTAGCTTTTCCCATCTGCACAATTCGCTAGATTGTTGGATAACTTTCTACTATGTTGTTATGGTTTATGGAAATGAAAAGCTACAAGTACTTCGTGATTATTTCTCATTTATGAATTCTCTGGTTTTGTTGATGGCCCATTCTTCGTGCATCATAATTGGGTTCTCACTTATTCTCTGCATCCGAAACATCATATCGCGTTCGCTAACCTCGCTCCTGACCTCTCCTAACAGTTTAGTAGCCAGCTCATCCATACCGAGGGAGTGGATGTGACCAATCGCGAGAAGCATCGTATCGACGTCCTTTGCTCCCCTTGCCTCGTTGATTGTCGGAGCGAACAACTCACCCCAAATCCTTTCCAGTCTCTCCATGCTAGCTTGATCATACCCCAGTTTCTTGCGACGGTAATCATTGATAATGCGAATATCAGCAAGCCAGCCCAGCATTTGTCGCCAGTTCTTTTGTTCATATGCATCCCTTGCTCGACATAGGATTTCTTCAGCGGCAGCGCTGCCCATCAACGTATCTTGCATATCGTCCGTTATTTCTCGAATGCGCGCCCACCTAGCTGTACGTTCACTCAGATAAGGCAGCGAAGATGCACCCGAAGGTCCATGAAGTACTTTCACAAAGAAACTCCAGTGAGCTGGCAGTAGAGTCTCTTCCAGCCATTGATAATTGGGTACGGGGCGATTTAACAGAACGTCACATATGTCTTCCAATCCTCCTGGCGATATAGTATTGTCGGCATATTGCTCACGATAACTATTCATCAACTTCATTGGGTATTTGCTTGCTTCTAGTTCGCCTGCGTTGACGATATCTAAGATAGTCCGGAATAGGTTCTCTCCTTGTCTTACATTCTTTGTGATAGGATAGTCTCTGTTTGGAAGCGTATACCAGGCATAAATGACAGAGGCAGCTCGCGTAACTAAGTACCAACTCCGTTCCTTGCTTGCCTTGATTGGCTCGGAAATGCCCGCTAGTAACAGAGCATTGGCAAGGAGTACATAGGCATCGCCATAATTCTCGTCCTCCGCTAGAGCCAGTTGACAGTTTCTTATTACTTCGATAAGGTTTTGAACTAATGCGAATTCATCTTTAATCTTGAAAGGTCGTTCAGCGTTCTTCCAATATTTATTCGCTTCGTTAAAATATCTACCAGCAGAGCGGGTTTTACCAAAGCGTTCCAAAAAGCCCATGACTCCCTCAAAAATCAGGAGGATATTAACACGCTACTCCTATTATACTCCGAGAACGCAATTTATAGGTATTCTGGTCGAATGACGGGATTCTGCCTAAGGATCATACTAAACGCACCTTCTTTCACGCCGGTACTCAGTGCATTCCTTACTGATTGATAGTCCATCTGAAAATTGTTACCTCTTAACACTTGGACCCAGGTAGGCGTGGTATCTCTTGTTATTGCTGTACCAAAGGCCATCACGCCGAGAAGCTGATGCGCAAATAAATTCTCCTCTTTGGTTGTATAGAAATTGATGGTCACGTGTTTCTCGTCCTCACTGTCACCCGAATCATTATCAACAATATAGAAGAGTAATTCGAGAAACTTTCTTAGCAAGGAGTCAGTTTTTATTCTCTTATCACTCGGACTAAGCCAAGCGATTTTCTCTAGGACACCACTGAATTTGTTAAGTTTACCCGTGGTCGGGTCGCGCACATCACTTCCCGGTTCTTTCCTTACGATGAATTGGATTTTAAGCCCAGGCTTAATCCTAAATATTACATCATCAAAAATCGCTCCCAATAAACTATTATTAGTGGCAGTGTGAAAGTCAATATGGAATGCACCGCGCTTTTTCTGCATTCTTTCAATGTCAAATAGGCACCATAGGTTGAACTGTTCGATATACCAAGCTATGAACAGCGGCAGCTTTATTAGCTTAGAGTAGTTTGTCAATTTAGAGTGGAGCTTACTTCCGAA
>DATBWO010000037.1:0-9302 GCA_036514775.1 Dehalococcoidia bacterium
AAGGATGGTTATGACGCTATTCAGTTGGGCTTTATTGAGAACAAAGTGAAGCAATCTCAGCTTAACTCTCCGGAGAAGGGACATCTTCGAGGCTTAGAGAATGTGCGCTATCTTCGCGAATTCAGGACCGCTCCCGATTTCATCGGGATTAGCTCGGTCAAGCGTGGTGATAAGGTGGATGTTGGCTTCCTAAAGCGTGGTGACTTAGTAAATGTCACTGGTCTTTCTAAGGGCAAGGGCTTTGCTGGCGTTGTTAAGCGGTATCATTTTGCCGGTGGCCCAAAGACCCATGGCCAGACTGACCGCCATCGCGCCCCTGGTTCAATTGGATCTACCACTTTTCCTGGTCGGGTGCTTAAAGGGAAACACATGGCAGGACATATGGGAAATAGGAGAGTAGCAGCGCGTAACCTTGAGGTAATTCAAGCTGACCCAGAGCGTAATTTGCTTTTGGTGAAGGGGGTAGTACCCGGAGCCAATGGGGGGCTATTAGTAATTGAGAAAGTAAGGTAGAAAGAAGTGGAAGTGCCAGTTTACAACTTAAATGGTGAAGTTGTTGACCAAATAAGGCTCAGCAAAGACATTTTTGCTTTTCCCTTTAATGAGGCGGTAGTTCACCAAGCAATGGTGAGACAATTAGCCAATAGGCGTCAGGGTACTGCGTCTACCAAGACGAGGGGGGAAGTGAGTGGGAGTACAAGAAAACTTTATCCCCAAAAGCATACTGGTAGAGCACGAAGGGGGGATATAAAGTCACCTCTTCTCAGGGGGGGTGGGGTAGTTTTTGGTCCCAAGCCACGCACCTATCGTCAATCAATGCCCAAGAAGATGAGGAAGTTAGCTTTGAAATGCCTCCTCTCTGCCAAAGTTAAAGAAGGAAATATGAGACTGGTACAGGAACTGGATTTTAAGGAACCAAAGACAAAGGACATGGTAAATGCCCTGTCTGTGCTTGGCATCGATTCCTCCGCTTTGATTCTTACTGCTCAGTCCACACCCAATGTGGTTAAATCAGCGGCTAATTTGCCTGAGGTTAAGGTCCTACCTTCGGCTCTAATTAATGTATTGGATTTGCTTTCCTATAAAATGTTGGTAGCTACTGTACCGGCAATACATAACATTGAACAAATTTGGGGTAAATAAATTGCATCTTTACGAAGTTCTGCGGCGTCCTTTAATTACAGAGAAGGCCACTTGGCTTAAGGAGAAAGATAAATACGCCTTTGAAGTGGTTAGCCAAGCTACTAAGTCTCAGATTAAGAAGGCAGTGGAACAAGGTTTCAAGGTAAAGGTAAGCAAAGTCAATGTGATGACGGTGCCTGGCAAAACGAGAAAATTTGGCAAGAGGCAAGTAACTAGTTCACCTTGGAAAAAGGCAGTAGTTACCTTGGCACCGGGACAAAAAATTACTTTTTTTGAGGGTGTTTAATGGGTTCAGTTAGCAAATGGAGAAAAAAGAAGATGTCTAAGCATCAGCATAAGAAGCTTCTTAAGAAGACTCGCTGGCAAAGGACGCACAAATAAGGAGTGTTTCGTGGGATTAAAGACTTATAAGCCAACTTCTCCAGGCAGGAGATTTATGTCTGGCGCTACTTTTGAAGAGCTAACCGGAAAAGCTCCTGAGAAATCCTTGCTGGTGCCGCTGAAAAAGAAAGCAGGGCGTAATAGCCGAGGTGTTATAACTGTGCGCCATCGTGGTGGCGGCAGTAAGCGCAAACTTCGCATTATCGATTTTAAGAGGGATAAAGTTGCTGTTCCAGGAAAAGTAGCTTCTATTGAATATGATCCTAATAGGGCAGCTCGTATTGCCCTAATTCATTATGCTGATGGAGAAAAGCGCTATATACTTGCCCCTTTGGACATCAAATTGGGTGATACTATACAGGCAGGCAAGGATGTTGATATAAAACCTGGGAATGCTCTCCCATTGGAATCCATTCCTGTGGGAACTTTAGTGCATAATGTTGAGTTTGAGCCAGGCAAAGGAGGGAAGCTTGTTCATAGCGCAGGGAGTTCTGCCCAAATTATAAGCAAGGAGGGGCGATATGTTGTACTTAAACTCCCTTCAGGTGAACTACGTAAATTTCATCACACGTGCTGGGCTACTATTGGTCAGATAGGCAATGTTGACCACCAAAATATAACGTTAGGCAAAGCTGGAAAGAGAAGGTGGTTGGGTTGGCGACCTTCGGTCAGGGGTTCTGCTATGACTCCTCGTGACCACCCACACGGGGGTGGGGAAGGCAGGGCTCCCCGAGGAATGAATCCGAAAACTCCCTGGGGAAAGCCAGCTTTGGGAGCTAAGACACGTCGTCGTAGAACGTCGGATAAAATGATCCTTAAACGGAGGAAGCAGAATGTCACGGTCGCTTAAAAAAGGGCCCTTTTGCGATGCTAAATTGCTTAAGAGAATAGAAGCGCTCAATAATTCGGGCGAGAAAACAGTGCTAAAGACATGGTCTCGTGCCTCTACTATTTTGCCTCAAATGATAGGTCATACTATTGCAGTGCATAATGGCAGGAAGCATGTGCCCATTTTCATCACTGAAAATATGGTGGGGCATAAATTGGGAGAATTTGCACCTACCAGGACATTCAGAGGTCACGTCACCAAAGCTAAAATAACTGAACAGGCGAGGACAACATAAGACGCGATGAAAGTAAGAGCTGTAGCTAAGGATGTTGGTATTTCGCCTCAGAAGGTGCGTTTAGTGATAAATATGGTTAGAGGTAAAAAAGTCAATGAGGCTTTGACCATCCTTAGCTTTTTGCCTACCCCCACGGCCAAGACTGTGGCTAAGGTAATCAAATCAGCAGCAGCCGATGCTGAAAACAATTTTCAAATGTCGCCTGCTGAGCTTAGAATCACTGATATATTTGCTGATCAAGGGCATACCTTGAAAAGATTCCGCCCTCAATCGAGAGGGAGGATTAGTCCTATCTTAAAACGGTCTAGCAATATTACAGTTTTCGTTACTGAAGAGGAGGAATAGTTTTGGGACAAAAAGTTCATCCTTATGGTTTCAGGCTGGGTATTAACCAAGATTGGTTAGCTAAGTGGTTTAGTGAGAAGAGCTATACCCGGTTTTTGTTAGATGATTTAAAGCTACGCAGAGTTGTGGAAGAAAAATGTCTTGGAGGAGCAATTGCTCGGGTGGAAATCGAACGTTCGGGAGATGAGGTATATATAACTCTTTACTCAGCTCGTCCGGGTATCTTGATTGGCCGAGGGGGGCAAAACGTAGAAGCACTGAAGTCGGACCTGGAGAAGGTTAGTGGGAATAAAATTAGATTGACCATCAGGGAGGTTGAGCACCCTGAGCTCGAAGCTTCTTTGGTAGCTCGGAGCATAGCTGGACGGCTTGAGGAAAGGATCCCCTTCCGGCGGGCTATGAAGCAGGCAGCTTTCCGAACTTTGCAAGCTGGTGCTAAGGGAATAAAGATAAAGTGCGGTGGAAGACTTGGTGGGAATGAAATTGCTAGAAAGGAAACCCTCCGTCAAGGTCAAATGCCGTTGCATAAGATACGTGCCAATATTGATTATGGTCTTGTTGAAGCTCATACTGTAATGGGGCGTATTGGGGTTAAAGTGTGGATTTATAAAGGCGATATTATTCCTGAAATGAAGGAGAAAAATGTTACAGCCGAAACGAGTGAAGTATCGCAAGACACATAGAGGAAGGCTAAAGGGTAGTGCCCATAGAGGGGATACCATTGTTTTTGGTGCCTTTGGCATGAGGGCTGAAGAATCTGCTTGGGTAACAGCTCGGCAAATCGAAGCAGCTCGTCGCGTATTTATCCGCCACTTGCATCGGGGAGGTAAAGTATGGATACGAATTTTCCCTGATAAAGTTGTGACAAAAAAACCGGCGGAGACAAGGATGGGTGGTGGGAAAGGTACTCCGGATCACTGGGTGGCCGTAGTTAAGAGAGGCAGAATCCTATTCGAATTGGCTGGGGTAAATGAGGACATGGCTTCGGAGGCAACCCACCTTGCCTCTTTCAAGCTTCCTATAGCTACTAGTTTTGTCAGGAAGGGAAGGCAGAAAATTGAAGGCTAGCGAAATTCGCACTCTCAACAATGAAGAGTTATTAAAGAAGCTCGAAGAAGCTCATGAGGAACTTTTTAACCTCCGTTTTCGCTTGGCAACTAAACAGTTGGGGAATCATCGGGAGATTCCTGAAGTGAAGAGGAGGATTGCTGGAATAAAGACTATTTTAAGGGAAAGAGAGCTTGGCATAAGATGAGTTATCTCGGGAAAAGAAAAGTTAGAGAAGGCTTGGTGGTGAGTGACAAGATGGATAAAACCGTGGTGGTAGCTGTGGAAACCAGGAAGATCCATCCACTCTATAAGAAAGCTATCAAAGTTATCAAAAAATATAAGGCTCATGATGAAAATAAGGCCTGTAAAATTGGAGACAAAGTGAAGATTGTCGAGACTCGCCCTTTGTCTAAGGAGAAGAATTGGCGGGTAACGGAGATAATATCTAAGAAGGAAATGGTTAAAACCAGACCAAAGAAAAAGAAATGATTCAGGCTTATACAAGACTCAAGGTAGCCGATAATACTGGGGCTAAACAGATTATGTGCATTAATGTGTCTATTGGGGCAAGAAAATATGCTTGTGTAGGTGACATTATTGTAGCCACAGTGAAGCGAGCGGTGCCTCATGGAATGGTGAAAGAGGGCGAGGTAGTGCGAGCTGTGGTTGTACGTGTGGTTAAGCCTTATCGCCGCTCTGACGGTTCCTATATCAGATTTGATGAGAATGCCGCAGTCGTTCTTGGTGATAAGAATAATCCTAAGGGCAGTCGCATTTTTGGTCCTGTAGCCCGAGAACTTAGGGATAAAAACTTCACCAAGATAATATCCTTAGCCCCAGAGGTTATGTAGAATGAAAATCAGGAAAAACGATGCTGTCATTGTAATTGCTGGCAAGGATAGGGGAAAGAGGGGGAAGGTCCGCCTCGTCCTACCCGGCAAAGATAGGGTGATAGTAGAGGGACTCAATATGATTAAGCGTCACTCTCGAGCCCGCAAGGCTGCCCGACAAGCTGGCATAATTGAGCTTGAAGCTCCAATCCATGTATCCAATGTAATGCTGGTATGCGAGAAATGTGGCGCTCCCACGCGGGTTAGTTTCCGCTTCCTGGCCGATGGCAAAAAAGTGCGAATTTGCAATTCATGTCAAGAGGTGATTGACTAAGGGATTTGATCATGAAATCTCGCTTGGAAGAAAAATATTTGGCTGAAGTGATTCCCCAGCTTAAAGCTAGGCTCGGCTATGCTAACATAATGCAACTGCCTAAGTTGGAAAAGATTGTGCTTAGCATTGGTTTGGGTGAAGCAATACAGGAGCCTAAAGCTCTTGAAGCAGCTGGAAAAACCATAGCTGAAATTTCGGGGCAACATCCGGTGACCACACGGGCGAAAAAGGCTATCTCCGCTTTTAAGCTGAGAGCTGGTATGCCTATTGGGATGATGGTGACGTTGCGAGGTAAACGGATGTACGATTTCTTTGACAAACTGGTTAATGTTGTGCTACCGAGGTTGCGGGATTTCCGCGGAGTATCACGGGATTCGTTTGATGGCCGAGGCAATTATAGCCTGGGTATAAAAGAGCAGATAGTTTTCCCTGAGATTGATTACGATAAGGTAGATAAAATTCGCGGCTTCGAGGTAACCATTGTTACTACGGCCGGGAATGATGATGCAGCCAGGGATTTGTTAGAATTAATGGGCATGCCTTTCAGGAGAATTTGATATGGCGAAGTTATCTAGAATCGTTAAATCAAAACGGACACCAAAGTATGAGGTACAGCGACATAATCGTTGTCAATTGTGTGGCAGGCCGCGTGCTTATATGCGCAAATTTGGCTTGTGTCGTATTTGTTTTCGAGAACTTGCTGTCAAGGGTGTAATCCCTGGGATAAGAAAGTCAAGCTGGTGAAATAGATATGACAGTTACTGATTCCATTGCTGATATGTTAACCAGGATACGCAACGCTATCATGGCAGATCATGATTGTGTGCTTGTGCCTTCCTCTAAAACAAAGCTTTCTATCGGCAAAATACTTGCAGAAGAAGGCTTTATTGACCATTATGAAGTGCTTACAGAGAAACCACAGCCAATGATAAAAATCTACCTCAAGTACACAGATGGCCAGCCTGCAATCTTAGGTTTAGAAAGAATAAGCAAGCCAGGCCTAAGGGTCTATGTGGAAAAGCGTGAAATCCCTCGTGTCTATGGGGGGTTGGGTATTGCTATTCTATCTACATCCAAAGGCATTATGACTGGCCAGGAGGCATGGCGGCAGCATCTCGGCGGTGAAATTCTATGTTATGTATGGTAAATTAACTTAGGAGCTATAAATTATGTCTCGTGTTGGCTTACTTCCCATTGCTATACCTCGGGGTATCGAGGTAAAGATCGATGGAAGCGAAGTTGTGGTAAAAGGAAGCAAGGGAGAACTCAAGCGGCGGTTTCACCCTGATATTTCCATCACTTCGAAGGATGGGTGCTTGATTGTAACCCGGCCTAGTGATAGTAAGGTCCATCGTTCTTTACATGGGCTCACTCGTAGCCTTTTGGCAAATATGGTTACAGGAGTGAGCGAAGGTTTTGAAAAAGTCTTGGAAATAAATGGCGTAGGCTATAGAGCGCAGAAAACTGGCGACAAGCTGTTGCTTCAAGTGGGATATGCCAATACTGTGGAATTCCCCCCCCCTCCTGGTATTAACATCATAGTTGAGGGAACAAACCGCATTCGTGTTATCGGCATTGACAAAGAAGTGGTTGGAGAAACGGCTGCTAAAATTCGAGTAATACGCCCTCCTGACCATTATAAAGGAAAAGGCATTAAGTATATTGACGAGGAGCTACGTCTTAAACCTGGCAAATCGGGCAAAATAGGCAAGAAATAGTGGTTGTAATGAACAGGAGAGATTCAAAGGCAATCAGAAAGATACGACACAGACGGGTGAGGCAAAAAGTGACGGGAACAATATCACGTCCTCGATTATGTATCTTCCGTAGCTTGAATCATATCCATGCCCAGCTTATCGATGATTCTGTGGGCCAGACTTTGGTCTCAATGAGCACTCTTGACGCTCAGGTGAGAAGCAAGGCTGATGGCATGGTGAAAACCAAGGAAGCTGAGATAGTGGGAACTTTGATTGGGGAGAAAGCATTAAATAAGGGGATTAAACAGGTGGTTTTTGACCGTGGTGGCTATAAATATCATGGCAGAGTTAAGGCTTTAGCCGAGGCTGCCAGGAAAGCTGGATTGGAATTTTGAGGATTAGCTTATGAAGGCAGTTACCAAGTTAAGAGAGAAGAGGGCCAAAATCGATACCTCAGAACTGAGTCTCGAAGAGAAACTGTTAGGCATCGACCGTGTAACTAAAGTGGTCAAAGGTGGTAGACACCTTCGGTTCAGAGCTTTAGTGGTAGTTGGCGATGGCCAGGGACATGTCGGATTTGGTTTAGCTAAAGCGGCAGCGGTTCCTGAAGCAGTTCGCAAAGCAGGTGCTATGGCGAAGAAGGAGCTCATTGAGGTGACTATCAAAGGTGGTACCATCCCTCATGAAATTCTCGCCAAGTTTGGTGCGTCTACGATCTTACTAAAGCCGGCAGCGCCTGGCACAGGCTTAGTTGTCAACAATACTGCTCGGGCAGTGCTGGAATTGGCAGGGATAAAAGACGCCATTGGCAAATCGTTTGGTGGGCCGAGTAAGATTAACGTGGCTAGAGCGACGATGCTTGCTCTGGTTAACTTGAGGAGAAGTAAGGAAGCGGCAATTCAATCCGATGTTAAAGCTCAGGAAGAAAAGGTAAATGAAACAGAATGAATTAAGGCCTCCTGTAGGTGCTAAGCATAAAAGAAAACGCGTGGGTCGAGGAAATGGCAGTGGGCATGGCACCTATTCGGGACGAGGTTGCAAAGGGCAAAAAGCTCGCTCCGGTGGTGGCGTGCGCCTTGGCTTTGAAGGCGGGCAACTGCCTTTGATAAAACGGCTACCACGGAAAAGGGGGTTCACTAACATTTTTAAAACTGAATATAATATTGTCAATGTAGAGAAACTAGCTATTTTCCCCCCAGAAACTGAGGTAACCCCTGAAGAATTGCTTCGAGTAGGGCTGATTAACACCTTGGACCATCCGACCAAAATTCTCGGCGCTGGCGATATCCGGCATCCATTGCTCGTTAGAGCTAACAAATTCTCTTCCTCAGCGGAGAAAAAAATTCTTGCTGCTGGGGGGAGGATAGAGCGGGCTTAGAATGCAGCGCAAAACGACCCGACCACGCCTCGTCCAGGCAATGATGGACATATGGACATTGCCTGATTTACGACGAAAAATTCTTTTCACCATCGGCATGCTTGTCGTTTTTCGCTTTGTAACTCACGTTCCCTTGCCCGGCGTGGACATCGAGGCCTTGCGAGCATTATTCGAGCAGACCCCCCTCATCGGCATGCTTGACCTTTTTAGCGGTGGTGCCATGACGAATTTCAGTGTGGCTGTCCTGGGCGTTTATCCTTACATTACTGCGTCTATAGTTATGCAATTGCTGGCTCCGGTAATCCCTAGCCTTCAGGCTCTATCCCAGGAAGGGGAGCTTGGTCAACAGAAAATCAATCGAATTACTCACTTAATAACTATACCTTTAGCTGCCCTTCAAGGCTTTGCTATGATTGCTTTGTTACGTTCCCAAGGAGTTACTATTGAGCCGCTGGGATCATTGGCCATGGTCAGTATAGTCATAACAATGGTCGCTGGCACAATGTTCCTCGTGTGGCTAGGTGAATTGATTACCGAGCGTGGTGTCGGGAACGGGATATCGATAATAATCTTTGGTGGTATCGTAGCCGGCATACCCGAGATAGTGGCTCGTGGCGTTATTGCTGCTGTTGCCGGACAGCCCGGGGGGTTGATCGCCTACATTATTCTGACCTTGGCTCTGGTGGTGCTTATAGTCATATTTGTTGAAGCTCATCGCCGTATTCCTGTACAGTATGCTCGGAGCACTTTTCGCGGTGGCCGCATGTATCGCCAATCGGGTTCCACCTACATACCGCTGCGAGTCAATACTGCGGGGATGATACCACTCATTTTCGCCATTGCCCTACTGCAACTTCCCGGCACGATAGCTACATATTTCATGAGCAGTGAAACCCCAAATTTCTGGAATACAATCTATAATTTGTTTCAGTCTGATACCGCACTCTACAACGGGTTGTATTTTGCTTTAGTAATTGGCTTCACTTTATTCTACACTACGGTCGTATTCGAGCAAATGAA
>DATBWO010000038.1:0-2992 GCA_036514775.1 Dehalococcoidia bacterium
CTCGATATCGGCGGCGGTACCGCCCTGGGCGGCGACCTGCGAAAATGCGCAAGTTAAAATCAGCGCCAAAAGCGAAGCGAAGCATAGAAAGCGAAGTGCTTGCATCCTGGTACAGAGTATACCACAAATACCCCTTGACAACCACAAGCCCCTTTATTATACTTTTTCTGTGGAATTCTCCAGGTGGCCACAGATTCCTTCAGCTAGCCAAGTACCCAGCCCTGCCGACAGGCGTCATAATGATGGTTATGACGCCGCTCTCCTGGGCGAGAGCCGGCAAGGAAAAGACTAAGGCCAGTATAATGGTTACTACAATACTCGTGATTACTACTTTCATCTGCCCCTCGGAATTTGATGGACCTCCGCTTGCTGTATCAGGTCAGTCGTTTTCGGGTAAACGACTAAGGTGGAATGCTACCAACTCTCGTCGGCTCTTGTCAAGACCTTGCCCCCAGTATCACAACTGCCTGCCGTTCGGTAAACCGGGTCAAAGTTGCTTGCGCATCTTGACGTGCTTGATGCCTGCTTCTTGAAAAGGCAAGCCCACTTCGTCAAAGCCGCATAACTTATAGAAAGGAACAACTTCGAGTTGGGCGTGGATAATCACTTGTCGCACTTGTTTATCCTTCCATACTGTCTCCAAAAACAGCAGCATTTCCCTGCCGATGCCTTTACGGCGGTAGCGTTTTAAGATAGCCATTCTCTCCAGCTTAGCCTGGTTGTCGGCCAAGAATCGAACTCGGGCGCTACCGATAACTCTCTCTCCATCTTTGACTACCATATGCAGCGCTTCCTTATCGTGCCCATCGAACACCAGGTTTTCTGAGATGCCTTGCTCCCGGACAAACACCTGTCTTCTCACCTCGAAGGCTTCTGGCAACTCGACATCGCCTGTCACCAGTTTACAGCTACATTTGCTCATAAAGATATAATAGAATGCCCTGTTAGCTTACTTAATTATAAGGCGGAAATGCCGACGCTGTGATGGGATTACCCGATGAACTTGCCCAGGCTAAATTCCTAGTCAGAGTGAAGCAGAATGTTATCATCAGCGAATTCTTCCCCGCTGGCCCGTTCGAAAGCCACGACGAGGTCATTGACGGTGAGATTAGCCTTATGCTCCTGGTTCATGTCAACCACTATTCTGCCTTTATGCATCATAATCAGTCTATTACCATGGCGAAGAGCCACTTCCATATTGTGTGTAACCATGATAGTGGTCATTTTTTCCCGTTTTACAAGCATTTCGGTTAATTCGAGCACTATCTGGGCTGTCCTGGGGTCCAGCGTGGCTACATGTTCGTCAAGTAGTAATAATGCCGGTTTACTCAAAGTAGTCATTACCAGGGCCAGAGCCTGTCTTTGCCCTCCTGAAAGCGTACCTACCAGAGTACTGAGTCTATTCTCCAGCCCCAGTCCCAACGGAGTCAGAGCTGCGCAGAATAGCTCTCTACGTTGTTTATTACTGGCGGCTCGTAATCCTCTGGGCTGCCCTCGTAACAAGGCCATAGCCATGTTTTCTTCTATGGTCATCTTGGCGGCAGTGCCTACATGAGGGTCCTGATAAACCCGGCCAACATAATGGGCGCGCCTATATTCACTCAATCTGCTAATCTCCCGGCCATTAACAATAATCTGGCCACCATTCTCCGGCGGATACACGCCAGCAATTATATTAAGCAGGGTAGTTTTCCCAGCCCCGTTACTACCGATGATGGCGATGTAGTCTTCAGCGTCGACATCCAGATTAATGCTATTCAGTGCTGTAATCTCATCTATAGTGCCTCTAGAGAATACCTTGGTTATTTGTCTGAGCTTGAGCAAACTCTTATTCTCACTCATCAGAATTATCCTTTTACCACCGTGGCGCCGGTGGCAGCCACTCGCGCTGCACCTTCTTCTGCAGGTAGGGAACCGCCAGAGCTATAATCACCAATATGGCTGTAATCAGCTTCAAATCACCCGGAGCCATACCTAACCTGAGGGCAACACTTATGAGCAAGCGGTAGATAAAAGTGCCGCCCAGCACTGCCAGCAGAAGCCTGGCGACACCTTTGGGCCGAAATAGTGCTTCGCCGATTATCACTGAGGCTAAGCCCATTACAATCATTCCTATACCCATGCCCACATCAGCAAATCCCTGGCCCTGAGCCACCACTGCGCCACCAAGGGCAACAAGCCCGTTGGCAATAGAGACGCCCAGTATTGTGGTCATATCGGTATTTACTCCGAAACCCCGCACCATCTGCTCATTGTCGCCTGTGGCCCTCAACGCCAGACCAATCTCAGTACGCAAAAACCAGTTCAAGATGAAGAAAACAATAACTGCCAGCACTCCGGCCACGATGAGTGACCGCACAATACGAGCACCCACTCCCAGGAGTTCAGAGACCTGGTCGAAGATGGTTACCTCGCGAAGAAGGGAGACATTGGCTCCCCCCATAATCCTCAGATTTATAGAGTAGAGGGCGACCATCACAAGGATACCAGCCAGCAGAGCCGGTATCCTCAGCTTGGTGTTGAGCAATGATGTGGCCAGACCAGCACATAAGCCTGCCCCGAGGGCAGCCAGAGTCGCCAGAAATGGGTTCACACCCTTTACAATAAGCACGGCGGTAACCGCTGCCCCCAGAGTGAAGCTGCCATCCACAGTGAGGTCGGGAAAACCAAGCACCCGGAAGGTGAGGTACACACCTATAGCGACAAATCCAAATACCAGCCCCTCATAGAGCGAAAAAGGCAATACATAATTCAAAACATCAAGCAATACCCTCTCCTCTCCGAGCTTGGAGCATTATCTCTCGCTATTCAATTGTAACGATGGTTATCGTCCCTACGACTGATTACCGCATACCTCAGTGGCTGTAGCCAGGACTGCCGGAGGAATGGTTACCCCCATCCTCTCCGCTGCAGCCGGGCACAAATATATAATTGTCATGGGGGTCGTGCTAATAGGGATGCTAGCCGGGTTCTCGCCTTCCAGAACACGAGC
>DATBWO010000039.1:0-2375 GCA_036514775.1 Dehalococcoidia bacterium
CCGGAGCCGGTAGAATCGAATCACCCCCTCTATGTACTGTACACCTCGGGGACTACGGGTAAGCCCAAAGGAATTGTCCACAGTACAGGTGGCTATCTGGTACACAATTGTTCTGCTTATAAGTGGGTCTTCAATCTGCGAGAAGAATCGGTCTACTGGTGCACTGCTGATATTGGCTGGCTTACCGGGCATAGCCAGATAGTATACGCTCCACTGGCACACGGGGCAGCTACAGTCATTTACGAAGGGGCTCTCGATTATCCTACGATTGAAAGGTGGTGGGATATTATCGAAAAATATGGAGTCACCGTATTTTATACCTCGCCGACAGCCATCAGGATGTTCATGGGACATGGAGAGGAGATGCTAAAAAAGTATGACCTCAGCAGTCTGGAGCTATTAGGGAGTGTGGGAGAGTCCATTAATCCTGAGGCCTGGCTGTGGTTTTACCGCCATGTCGGTGGTGAAAGATGTCCCGTCGTTGATACCTGGGGGCAGACTGAAACCGGTGGCAACATGATTTCACCTTGCCCGGGCATAGAGTGTATACCTCTGAAACCAGGCTCAGCAACACTACCGCTGCCCGGAGTAGAGGTTGATATATTCGACGAGGATGGCAAGCCTGTGCCGGTGGAGCAGAGGGGTTTCCTGGTAATAAAGAGGCCCTGGCCCGGGATGCTCCTGGGCATACACAGAGACCCGGAGCGTTACAAAGAAACTTATTGGTCGCGGTATCCCGGCGTTTATTATACCGGCGATTATGCCGTAAAGGACAAAGACGGATACTTCTGGATCCTGGGGAGGGCTGATGAGGTACTTAAAGTGGCCGGGCATAGAATAGGCACTGCTGAACTAGAGGACGCTGCCGTCTCACATCCTCAAATAGTTGAAGCAGCAGTCGTGGGCAAAGCTGACCCGGTGAAGGGCGAGAGCATCGTCATCTTTGCCAGGCTTAAAGAAGGCGTTGAGCCTTCTCCAGACCTGAAAAAGGAACTGGCTGGTCACATACGAAGAGAGGTGGGGCCCATAGCAGTTCCTGACGAAGTTTATTTCGTCACCAAGCTGCCCAAGACCAGGAGCGGCAAAGTTATGCGGCGGGTTTTGAAGGCCGTGGCTAACAATACCAGCATAGGAGACATCACGACACTGGAAGACGAAAGCTCCGTGGAGGAGATAATCAAGGCCTATCAAGAGCTCAAAGAAGGGAAAGTGAAGAAGAAGTAAGATATCGCCAGAGGACAGAGAGTGTGTGGTTGGCAGGTTGTGTCTGATAAATTAGTTAACTGCAAGACGCAGAGAATCATTGGAGGAATTTAAGATATGACAGAATTATCCTTACCGTTTAAATCCAGATACTTTCCTGTGAAGAAGTTTCTCGATATGTACCAGAAGTCTCTGGAGAAGCCCGAGGAGTTCTGGGCGGAAGAAGCCCGTCAGCTAGATTGGTTTAAGACCTGGGACAAGGTGCTGGAATGGAAGCCGCCCTTTGCCAGGTGGTTTGTCGGGGGTATGCTGAATGCATCGCATATATGTGTGGACCGTCATATAAAGACATGGCACAGGAGTAAGGTAGCTATATACTGGGAAGGTGAGCCGGGAGACAGCAGAGTCTTAAGCTATTCCACGTTATATCGTGAAGTCAACAGGTATGCCTCCGTCTTGCAGAATTGCGGTATAGGCAAGGGGGACAAGGTTGTCTTATATCTGCCCATGATTCCCGAGCTGCCTATTTTCATGCTGGCCTGTGCCAGGATTGGTGCCATCCACACAGTGATTTTTTCCGGCTTCAGTGCTCAAGCATTGGCCGATAGGGTCAATGATATACAAGCGAAGTTACTGGTAACTGCCGACGGGGGATTTCGAAGGGGAAAGGTAGTCCAATTGAAGAGTATAGTCGATGAAGCCTTAACAAAGTGTCCCTTGGTGGAGAAGGTTATTGTGGTTAAAAGAACTGGTTCTCCGGTCACAATTAAGTCGCCCAAGGAATCATGGCTTGACGACCTGCTTGAAAAGGCCGCACTCTTCGTGGAACCAGTGCCGGTAGAAGCGAATCATCCTCTATATATATTGTACACCTCAGGGACTACGGGTAAGCCCAAAGGAATTGTCCACAGTACAGGTGGCTATCTGGTACACAATTGTTCTGCTTATAAGTGGGTCTTCAATCTGCGAGAAGAATCGGTCTACTGGTGCACTGCTGATATTGGCTGGGTTACCGGGCATAGCCAGATAGTGTATGCCCCGCTGGCGCATGGGGCAGCCATGGTACTTTATGAAGGGGCTCTCGACTATCCTACGATTGAAAGGTGGTGGGATATTATCGAAAAATATAGGGTCACCGTATTCTACACCTCGCCGACAGCCATCAGGATGTT
>DATBWO010000040.1:0-4583 GCA_036514775.1 Dehalococcoidia bacterium
ATATTGGTAAAGAGAATAGTATCCACATATGTTCGAGTAATCATCAACAACCGGCACATTCCTCTCATAACGAACAAAGGAAAGCGAGAGCAAAAGTAGAAGAAATAAACCAAGGAGAAGGCTACTCTATTCCTCGTTTCATCTATAGTATCTGCTCTTACCTTTCTCAATAGCTTTGCGGGATCAGCCCTATCTTCGGGCGTGGTGGGTAAGGAAAACCAGGACGCCTGATTAGAAACAACATAGCGAAAACCCTTGGGGCTTATGTTTACTGGAGCCATTATGCGTATTTTTTTACTGGCCATCCCATGCATGCTATTCCACTTTTCCACCACCCGGTAACAAGCTGCCAGAAAAATATGATTTAGCTCAACCCCTGCTGATATTGCTTTAGACTGGATTTGCTCGAATTCTCTGGGACCTATAATTTTATAACAGAAACCCAGATCCCTGGACTTTCCCGACTTATCATGGAAAACTCTTGTTGGGAGAGGAAGGGCAGCTATGACGAAGCGATGGAAAAGGCTGGCAATCATTTTCCCATAGTAATGTTCTACCTTTGCCCTCTGGCTGTGGGCAAATTCCAATAATTCGTCTACTTTACGATTTATGCGGATATCCGCCAGGGATTTAGAATTCTTAGAAAGCTCATTGTTATAACTCTCAATAACCTTTCTTATGAAAAGAAGAGCGCGGAGTCCGTCTGCTGCCGAGTGATGAAAAGTGAAAACCAGCAAGGATTCCCGCTCACGTTTCTTTAATAGAAGGACCCTCACCGGGAACTCTTTTTTAAGATTTAGGGGCTGGTTCATCCAAGAGGAAAGATAGCTCTCGTGGTTCGTATCCTGAAGTTGAGCTTGGTCTGGGACGCTCAGGACTCCTTTTCCCAGGTCTTCCTGTATTTCACGAAAAAGTCTTAAATGCCTGCTTCGCAAAATTGTCCTCATAACGGGATAAGCTTGTTGTGCCGAAAAAATTGCTTGGTTCAACCTAACATGATCTATCTCCCCTTCAAGGCTTAAAATTATGTAAATAAGCATGGGCTCATTTGCACTATCAAGGGCTAGCAGGCATTTATCAACGCAATTTAGCGGGATTGAATTGGTTGAACCTTCTGTTTTCCTTCGCATAATAGTCTGAAGCTAGACCACGCAAAACAGGCTTTCGTAGCTGCCCCGATGTAATCGGTGCACTTCGCTTTTTATCATTGCCTCCCCACCGAGATTGCGGAGCCTGTTCCGAAGCGCAAGTGAGAAATCTCGCTCCTCACAATGACAAAGAGACGACCCCAATAAATTGGGCAACTAAATTATTTACTTCGACCCCTCGACCTTTTCCTTCGCTGCTTGGGCAATCTCGGCCGAGACCTTTTGGCCACCCCGACACGCCAGCCAGGCTAGAGCCCCTGTAACGTCACCGCCAATGGTCACCTTCGTCTTGCCATTTACAGGTTCCAGATTATAGAAGCGTGTCAAATTGGTGCCCAGGGTTTTCCCGTGCATGACCACAGTCCGTTCTGGGACAAATTCAGTAATCGTCATCAATAATATAACCGTGAGCCCGCTTACCTTAGCTGTGACAGCAAGCTGCGAGCCTACTGTCAACGGCTCCTTAGAGACCCTCTCAATCTTCTTAATGGACGGCATCCATTGTGGCCACTCTTCGAGCTTGTCTATCAGCGCCCACACTTTCTTGGCCGGGGCATTAATGTCAATACTGCTCTCAAACCTCATGCCTGCCGAACTCCTCCTTTATGTAGTATCCTGCAATATATTATACATCATTTGTACTCAGAAATGCTTAGCAACCTCCCCCTGCCCCTTCCCTGCACAAAAGGGAGGAGGATATAAGGATGGGGAGTTGGTAAACAACCTTATTGTTTATTGTTTTCTGGCATTACCCGTTATGTAGTATAATACGGAAAATATACTATGCCACAAATAAAAGCAGGCATCATAAATGTTACCGGCTATGTTGGTGCTGAACTGGCTCGCTTACTTTGCCAACATCCCCAGGTAGAGCTCGTCACTGTCACCGGGAGAAGCGCAGCCGGGCAGAAATTAGGCGATGTTTTCCCCAACTTCGCAGGAACCAACTATGTAATAAAAGCCGAGCTTGATAGCGAAATCGATATTGCCTTCTCAGCAATGCCTCATAAAAGCAGTGTAGATGTAATACCACCTTTGCTAAAACAAGGAATCAGGGTTGTCGATGCCAGTGCCGATTTCAGATTAAAGAACGCCGGCGAATATCTCAAATGGTATGGATTTACTCATCCATCACCCGAGCTATTGAAGGAGGCAGTTTTTGGCTTACCCGAGCTGCATCATGGGGAAATTGCCTCGGCCTCACTGGTGGCAAACCCGGGTTGCTATAGCACCAGTGCTATCTTAGCCCTGGCACCCCTGGTCAAAGAAGGACTTATTCATCCCGATATAGTGGTGGATAGCAAATCAGGCGTCTCGGGCGCCGGCAGAACCCTAAGCCTGACTACCCATTATTCCGAGGCCAATGAAGACGTCTGTGCCTATGCCCTCGAGGGACATCGCCATTTGCCTGAAATAGAACAGGAATTGAAAACTCTTAATCCACCATTTTCTCCCTCGATAACCTTCGTGCCCCACCTGGTACCCATGACCAGAGGCATACTGAGCACCTGCTACGCCAAATTAGCTGATAGCCGTCGGCTGACAGCTGTCAGCTTGAAACAGCTATACCGGGAATTCTACAAGCATGCCCCCTTCATTCAAATAACAACCCAGCCTCCCCATACCAAGCATGTCTGGGGAACCAACTTTTGCCTTATTTATCCCACTGTCGATGCAAAGACAGACAGGCTTATAGTTATTAGCTGTCTGGACAACCTCGTCAAGGGAGGGGCCGGGCAGGCGGTGCAAAATATGAATCTGATGTTCGACCTGCCTGAGACCACAGGGCTGGAAGCCTTAGCCATTTATCCCTGAAATATGCAGATTTATTCCTCGTAAATTTTTTGCGCCAAAAAGGACCCATCACTATAACGCAGTGTTAACTCAGTATTAATATATTATGTCAACTAAATCAGCAATACTTCCGTACCCATTTACAATCATTGGAAAGGCTTTGTGTTCAATGCTACGTCGGCAGCAGGTGATATAATAACCCATACTAACGGGTGATTGACGCTTTTCGAAACATGCGTCATAGTATGGTATATTAGCAGTATAGTATGGCATAGCGAGTAGTTTCAGGAGATGAAAAAGAGGAAAAAGCTTATATTATTCTTAACACCGGTTCTCGTTGGTGCTCTGCTTTTTAGCTTTGTCGCTGCTTGGGCCGGTGAAAATCCTGGCCGTGGAAAGTCACTTGCGGAAGCCATAAAGGCCCTGGAACAAGAACTTTTGCCTCTGGCTAGAGCCGGCTTTGTGGGCATCGCCTATTCGGAAGCTGAGGGCGAAGTCATCGTCTTTGTCGAGAATGAACAGGCGAAGCAAAGAGTGCCCGACTCCGTTAAGGGCTACGCGGTACGGACGGAAGTTACCGGGAGAATCGAATCACTTTCTACTCAGGTAGCAGAGCCCCTAGCCGATGTTAACGAGGATAGAAAAGGTGAGGTCAGCCCCCTGGTCGGCGGGATAAGCCTGTCCGCCTACGTCACCAAAGGGCCACAACTATATCTTTACGCCGGAACCCTGGGCATGGTCACCTATGACGACAAGATTCTGTCTAATGCCCATGTTATCGCTATGAATCCGGAGACACATGAGTTTCTCGCCACAGGAACACCCATCGTCCAGCCCGGAACCGGCGACGGAGGAAGATTAGGCGCTAAGGTGGGGGCACTCGAGGACTACATACCTATTGACTTTGACCCTGGTGCGGAAAACTACGCCGATGCTGCTATAGCCAGCATTGATGTTGGTGTTAGTATATCTTCTGGCGAACAGTTTTCTGAAGGAGATAATTACTGGATTGAGGGGTGGACCGAGGTCTCCGAGGGAGATATCGTACGAAAATCCGGGCGCACGACCGGGGTAACCACCGGCGAAGTGCTTTACACCAATTACTCTGGCGAGGTTGGGTACGGCGACCAATCAGCTCATTTCATGGACCTGATTGTAGTAGAGCAAGAGAATTGGTCCTTCGCAAAGCCAGGTGATTCAGGCTCCGCAGTGGATAAAAATGGAGAGTTCGTGGGGCTGATTTTCGCTGGCAACGAAGACCGCGTGGTCATCTGCAAGGCAGAGCACATTATTGAGAAACTTGATATAACTGTTGAGCCTCCGGAGGGTCAATATAGCCTCACCATCTCCAGCACCGAAGGCGGTGAAGTAAGCACCCCCGGCGAGGGGATGTTTATCCGCGATGACGAGGAAGTGGTCCCTCTCGTTGCTGTGCCTGACGAATACTACCACTTTGTGAAATGGACTGGCAATGTGACTACCATCGCCGATGTTTTTGCCTCCGAGACCACCATCACCATGAGCGACTCCTACTCCATCACCGCCAACTTCGAATTAAACGAAGGTTGGTGCAGCCTCACTATCTCCAGCCCCGAAGGCGGCTCGGTAACTCCTACCGAGGGGATACATATCTATGAAGAT
>DATBWO010000041.1:0-2209 GCA_036514775.1 Dehalococcoidia bacterium
AGGCTTCCTCCTCTCCTATTATGGGAATGACAAACTCGCCGCAACTGTAGCCAATCTGAGAAGTGCAGATACAGGTGCAGGCACTTATGAGATAACGGGATTCAAGTCAACATCTACCGCCAACAACCAGACATTAATTGCTTCCTGCGATATAGGCACAACTACCAGCTTCTTCCACATCTACGTAGCAGCCACTACAGGTAGGTTGACAATCTCAACCCAGGATGCCGCCGGTACTGTCAACACGGTGTCAGGTACAGTTAATGTCTGCGATGGCGTAAGACACCCTGCTATTCAGGTCAAGAGTAGTGGGACAGCGTGGTCTTTTGTAGTAGACGGGGTTCTTGATACTCCTATTGTAGTGGCAGGTTCAAACACTGGCGATTGGATTGGCGATATTACCCTGCGGGATAACGTAACTCATGGCGTCAAAACTACCACTGGTGATGCTTCTTGGGCTATCGCTGAAATGGGGCAGCATAGACTCTATTCAGTAGCAATTTCCGATGCAGAGTGTGCTGTAAACAATCAAAGGGGCTGGAAGGCAACTCCGCTTGATTCTACCTACGTTGTTTATAACCTACCCTGTCAAGAAGGAACTGGCAATCCTGTTGAGACTGTGGCTGCCGTTAATCCTACCCTAACAGGGGCTACATGGGTTGAGGGTCTGATGGACAGGTCTACTAATGCCATACCTTTGACCAGCTTTGGCAGTCCAGTGTGGGGGAATACGGGGAGGATTTTTAGCTCTGACAGAATTACCGCTAGTAGTGTTGCAGCATTAAACCCCACTAATCTTACTCTGCTAATTTGGGCTTATAATAATAACTCACTGTCTGGAGCTTTGTGCGAAAAGTGGGCGGCTGTGGGAGCTACTTATCCCTACACTATAAAACTAGACGGCACAAATAAACCCCTCTTCGCTTGCTATGATGGCACAAACGAACCTGCTGCCACATGGGGCAGCTCTACTAGCGGCGGATGGCATCTTTATTCCGGTTACAGAAACTTGGCTACGGATAAGGTCGGCATTTGCGTGGATGAGGCTACTGCCGTAGAAGCCACTGACACGACTGTTGGTGATATATCTAACACCGATGTTTTATCCATAGGGGCGAGAGGAAATGGGGGTATCACATTTACGGGGACAATAGGTGAAGTTTGGCTTTATAGCCGTGTCCTCACTATCCTGGAACGCCTGCAAATCTACAATGCCACCAAAGACCAGCCAAGGTATCAGAGTTAGGAGATTGATATGTACTTACGAATTAATATTGACCTTGCAGTACCCGAATCAGCCACAGGCACAGTCATCCTCAAGAATACAGATGGTTCTGGTGGTATCAAACTGCCCTCCAATGTCATTACCGCATTGAACAATCTCAAGACCACTATTCAGGACTACAAGCAGTATGCCAAGAAGATAAACGCTGGGCAACCAAATGAGGAAGCATCAGTCACTGCGGAGTATTACCTATGTCATCATGACGACCCTTTACATCTTACACCCGATGAGCCGAGGATTGAAATATAGGAGGATAATATGCCTTTAGTAAAGGGAAAATCAAGAGCCACAATATCTGCTAACATCCGTGAATTAAGACATTCGGGAAGGAAGCAATCCCAGAGTGTGGCAATAGCAATGAAGAAGGCTGGAAAGTCTAAGAAAAAGAGGTACTAAACTATGCAAGCCTACACAGCTTTTCGTGATGACGTTGAAGTAAAAATACAAGATTCCAGCAATGCCAACTTTACTACTGCTGAGCTGGACACCTTTATCTCTCAGGCTTGCCGCGAAGCGGGGCGGGAAGTTCCCCATGTCGTCAAAGTAAGTTTTACCATTGAATCAAGGTTCGGCTTCGCTTCCAGCACCTCGGCGAACAATCTGGTTGACGCTTCAAAGTCACAATTCCTGGCGGGCGATGTAGGGAAAATAGTCCATAATATCACGGACAAGACGTGGGCGGTGATAAAAACTTATACCAGTACATCGATAGTCGTTCTCTCCAAAGATATTATGGCTTCCGGCGAGCAATACGAAATTTATAATGCTGGTTGCACACAGAAGAACCAGGTCAGTTTATCTAATGTCGATGACTACCTCGATATCGAAAAGGTGGAGTATCCTATCGGGAATGATTGCCGGTGGGATATAGACGGCACGGTACTAACAATCAAGGCAAGATATATCCCTGACAGCCGGGTACTT
>DATBWO010000042.1:0-3716 GCA_036514775.1 Dehalococcoidia bacterium
TATTTCCCATTAATAATTTTAGATATTACTGCTTGAGAGACGATTTTGCTGCGCAACCCCTGGTTAATAGCACGGGCAAGGGAAATATCCTCAATAGCGTCTTCTACAATGTCCTGAACCAAATATCGGTGCTCTTCGAGAACTTCAGCAAAAGCCGATTTCAGTAATTTTTTAAGTTTTCTCTCATCAACTGTCGGGGTTACCATATATCACCTCAGCTATTCTTTTCAGTTACAGTATAAGTGAAGGGAAAAAACTGGTCAATTAAAAGTGAATTTAAAATCTTACTTTATTCTGGAACCCTTCGGTTTTCTGGGAAGACTGAGTGCCAAGATTCCAAATAAGATTGCCAGTAAAATATCAGCAAAAGATGAGATCAGATATCGGGGTGGACGGATTTGAACCGTCGGCCACCTGAACCCCATTCAGGTGCGCTACCAGGCTGCGCTACACCCCGATATGCTACTATTTTATAGGCAATAGTGATATTAATCAAGGTACTTTGTGTAATGATATCGTTTTCGCTCTTTGGAGCAGCTGCTCTGAGAAAATGCTGCACCTGTGCTGTGTTGCTTGTGCCCAGACTTTGAATAGTTGCCCCCGGTAAAAATTCTGGGAAGTTATAAGATTTTTCTTTACTGCAATTCAGACACTACGAGAAGGCATCAATAATCTCGTTCCCCATTCTCAGTAATCATTAACCACTGAGGACTTTTTTACCATGGCCCATTTTTATGGGTCTTGACTTTCTTTAATCTGTATGCTATATATAATAGTAGCATGCAGAGCAAAGAGAAAAAGCAAATCGAGTCACTCAGCCGCCTCCGTCAGGAGTTACGGCAGATCCTCGGAGAGATGGAGCATTCTATGGAGGTCATCTTCGGGCGCGCCCCTCTCATAAAAGGCAACGTCTATGAGATGTCCCGAAAGTGCGGTAAACCCTCTTGTGCCTGCGCCAGGGGGCAACTGCACAAGAGTATGGTCTTGAGTTGGAGCCACCAGGGCAAGACCCGGCTCAGGCCGATTCCTCCGGAGAGGCTTGAGGAACTGCGCAGCAAAAGCGAGGAATATTTACGTTTTCGCCGGGCTCGGGCACAGGTATCGGTAATCTGCAAGCAGATGCTGAGCGTGATCGACCGCATCGAGACGCTCCGTCGAGAGGAGCCCTGACATGGAAGAATCCGTCCATCCAGGCTCATCAGCTATGCTCTTTGAGCACAACGATGCATTTGTGGTGGAGGCTTTTCGCCGTGGCGAGTTTGATTATATCGAAGGGGTGGGAGAAGTGTCCGAAGCAGACTTCTTCAGGGCCATCACCGCCAGGAAGGTGCTCTCGAAACTGGCTGATACCTACCCATCGCCGTGCCTGAAACATGATGTCCCTCTGTGGGTGTATATTGCCGGGGACATATCCATGCGTTTCCATGGAGTCCATCAGTTCCATGCTTTTCCTTATGTTGTACGCTCCGGCGGGATGATCAATGCCTTTGGTCCGGTGATGGGACATAAGGCCACGCATCCGGCGACTGGAGATGTGTCGCTCAGTTGTCTGGGGTTCAACAAGAAGAACGAGTATGACCGCCAGACTCCCTGCGATCAGGACTACCTCCGCAAGATGGCCAGGAGAACCGATGCTGAACTGCTTACTACATGGTTCAACCGTGATGTAGCAGGAATCTTCAAACAGCACCACGCCTTCGATCCCCAGGGAATATTCATTGGAGACGCCTCCTATCTGTTTGTACCCGATAACGCTAACTACGAAGGCTCATCACGCCTGCTCTTTGATGAACACAATCACCCGGTAGACAGCAAAAAAGTTTCGCCCCAGCAACGGTCCCGCTGCGTGTGGCGCCGCTGTTATAAGCTCATCAGCCTTATCCACACCAACCGGAACGGAGATTTCTTCCTGTATGCCGCCGTGAAAGTTGCTACCGGCAGGGACCATGAGTGCCCCCTTCTTTACCAGATGGTAGAACAGTTTGTAGAGTTTCACGGTAAAGGGATCATCAAGAAGCTGATTTTGGACCGCGGTTTTCTGGACGGTCCCAATATCGGCAGATGCAAGCAGCAATGGGGGATCGATGTGCTGATTCCGGCACGTCGGGATATGGATATCTATGAGGACGTGCTTGGGTTGGCCAAAGCAGGCTTGCTGGACTTTAAGTCCTGGGTGCCGCCGTCCCCTGCCAGGCCGGTTCCCCTGCATCGGCCGGAGTCTGTCAGGAAACGCGAGGAGGCCAGACAGAGGACTCTTGCCCAGCGTAAGGCACAAGCAGATGCAGATATAAAAATGTCAGCACCTTTGCCAACGCGGATTCGTTCCGAAGTCGCGGTTGTGGCAGGCGTCAAGACGTTTACCTCCTGTCCCGTACCCCTGGACGCTATCGTCAGCAAGGAGATATATGCAGATGGCCGCGAGGATTACTGGGTGCTGCTTTCCACCGCGTCAGTTGCTGATCCGGTGCTTGGACGCCGGGACTATGCCCTGCGTACTACCATCGAAGAGCGGCATCGCCAACTAAAGTGCTTCTCCGACCTTGAGGCGTTCTCATCACGTTCCTTCAATCTTATAGTCAATCAGGTCATCTTCGTATTGCTCACTTACAGTTTGCTCCAGTGGTACTTGCTGCGCATCGGACGCCAAGAGCTCAACCCCAAAACACGCCCCCGTACTCTGGAGCTGCTCAGGCCTACAATCACTGTCATTCTTATCTATTATAAAGCCTATGTAGCACGCCTTAGCCCCTTGGAACACCAGGAACTGGTGCTCACTCTCGATGAAAAGGCCCGAAAAAAAATACTTGCTAAAACGCGTGCACTTCGCCGCAGCCTGGCTAATGAACTTTATAATCCTCGTCCCCCTTAGCTTCTGCTTGCCGTATTAATTTTTGACCAGAGCCCAACTTTCAACTTCTTTCCGAGAAGCTACAGAGCTTCGATGTACCGGATTCATTCATATTCATAATCCCGGGAGACTGATGAAAAAGTCCTACTACCAAAGTTCCGCTTGGGACGCTCACATACGAAATTTCTTACAAAAAGAGGGGCCATGCCAAATCATCGTATCAAGAACCATCTTTTGTAATTTCGTAGTGCGAATGTCACAAAAAATCCCATCCAGAAAGTATTTCATACAATTTCTTCTTCCTACTGTCTGAATTGCAGTTACCCATTGCCCCTCATTTCACGAAAGTCTTTGTTTTCTGCTATAATCCGCTGATTGCGCAAAACCTGTTATTTTCTTCCCCTGCGTAACACGAAACGGTCAAGAAACTAAGGAGGGCTACAAATTAAATGAAACTCTTCGAGCCTGGTACAATTGGAAATGTTGTTATAAAAAACAGGATAGCTATGGCGCCTATGGGCATAGGCAGCGTCGCTGAGCCTGACGGGCGATGGGGGGAGCGGGTACTGGAATACTACTTAGCGAGGGCCAGGGGAGAAACGGGACTTATAATTACCAGCCTCACTCCAGTGACACGGAAGCTGGAACCCATGTGGCAAACCCACATGGATTTTCATAACCAGGCACACATGGAAAGCTTAAAGTCTCTAGCCACTGCCATACATTCCACAGGCACCAAAATCTTCGTACAGCTTACAGCAGGCTTCGGGCGGGTAGTTACAGCGATGAGAGCAGGCAAGTCACAACCGATTTCAGCTTCAGCAGTTCCATGTTTCTTCTTACCACAAGTACTTGCCAGAGAAATAAC
>DATBWO010000043.1:0-3381 GCA_036514775.1 Dehalococcoidia bacterium
AGCTATTTTCGAAGCCAGTGGGCGGCTGGCTTTCACCACCGATGGCTACGTGGTAAATCCCATCTTTTTCCCTGGCGGCGATATCGGCAAGTTGGCTGTTTGCGGCACGGTGAACGACTTAGCTATGAATGGAGCCAAGCCTCTCTATTTGAGTCTCGCGGCAATCATAGAAGAAGGCTTTCGCTTAAGTGAGCTTGAGCGGATAGTGCAATCAATAAAGAAAGCTGCTGAAGAAGCCGAGGTAAGCATCATCGCCGGGGATACCAAGGTGGTAAATCGAGGACAAGCTGATAAGTTGTTTCTCACCACCTCGGGCGTAGGGATAATCTCTCCCGGAGTTGATATCTCGGGAGCTAATGCCAAAGCCGGGGATCAGATCCTGCTGAGCGGCACCATTGGCGACCACGGTATAGCCATAATGAGTCAGCGTGAAGGATTAAGATTCTCCATGACTCTGGAAAGCGATTGTGCTCCATTGAATAAATTGGTGTCCCAGATGCTGGAGGTCTCGTCCAGGATTCATTGTATGCGTGATCCTACCAGGGGTGGGCTAGCGACCACGCTCAACGAACTGGCCCGTCAATCGAAGGTGGGCATTGTGGTAGAAGAGGCTAAGATCCCAGTGAAGGAAGAGGTTAAAGCTGCCTGTGAGCTCCTAGGCCTGGACCCCATCTATGTGGCTAATGAAGGCAAACTGGTAGCCATAGTTGACCCCGCCGATGCCGATAAGGTTCTGGCCCGAATGAGAAAAAATAGCTATGGCAGAGATGCGACTATCATCGGAGAGGTAACCAACGAGCATACGGGGAAGGTGATAATGAAAACAAAGCTCGGCCCCTCCCGAATCGTGGATATGCTCTCCGGGGAACTATTACCCCGGATATGCTAGTTGGTTTGACAGCCAGAATTTACCAGTGCTACACTTCGTTCACCTGTGAAGCGTATTGGTATTCTGTATCATCCTCTACGGGAGAAAGCCCGAGACTTAAGCGAGAAACTGGAAGAGTTTTTATCCTCTCGGGGAGTCTCTTCGTGGCGATGCTCAGCCTGGGACGAGGATAAAGCTAAATCTCAGGTGGCGGGCACGGAGTTAATTCTCAGTATTGGCGGAGATGGCACTATCCTTCATTCTGCTCGAATCGTAACTCCCCTGTCGGTGCCCATTTTAGGTGTAAACCTGGGCAGGCTGGGATTTATCACAGAGATAGATGGCGACGATGTCTTGTCTCATTTGCCCGATTTGCTCAAGGGGAAAGGCTGGATTGAGGAAAGGGCCATGCTCGAGGCTCAGGTTGAAGACAAAACCTTTCATGCCTTAAACGATGTCGTGCTACGAGCTATTTTAGTCCGCCTGGTTAATATAGAAGCCGAAATTGATGGCGCAGCGATAACTACTTACCGGGCCGATGGCGTAATTGTGGCCACCGCTACCGGGAGCACCAGCTATTCTCTGGCATCTGGCGGACCAATTCTTCATCCTCAATCCCGGGAAATCGTCCTCCAACCAATATCCTGCCACCTGGGATTGAGTCATGCCCTGGTGCTGCCTCCACAGAGCACAGTTGACTTGAAGGTTGCCCGCAGAGAAAAGGTCGTACTTAGCATCGACGGACAAGTTGAATTGCCATTATCAGACGGGCAAACTGTCAGAGTGAAGCTCAGCCCTCACATAGCCCGCTTCTTAAGAATTCACGAGCCAACCTATTTTTATGGTTCGATGTGGCAAAAACTGGGAGGAAGAAGAAATGAAAGCTGATATAAAGGTTGATAGGGCAAGGGTTAGCGATGCTACATCCATGCACCAGATGATAAGTTATTTTGCTGATAAGGGGGAGATGTTGCCTCGCGCCTTATCTGAGATATATGAGGATATCAGAGATTACTTCGTAGTCAGGAAAAGAGGTCGGGTTATCGCTTGTGCGGCATTGCACGTCACCTGGGTTGATTTAGCGGAAATCAGGTCTCTGGCTGTCGATGAAAAAGAACAGAACCAGAGGATTGGCTCTGCGCTTGTCCAGGCCTGCCTGGAAGAGGCCAAGGAATTAGGTATACCCAGGGTTTTTTGTCTCGTTCGTAAGCCGGCTTTTTTTGAAAAACATGGCTTCCAGCTAATCGACAAAGCAGAGCTGCCCCACAAAGTCTGGGCGGAATGCTATCGCTGTCCCAAGTTTCCCGACTGCGATGAGGTAGCTCTTATTTGCCACTTTTGAAGCTCGGCCAGCACAGCGATGCCATTTTAGCTAAGTAGCAAGAGTATAATGAAGCCGGAAAAAAAGCTAGCTACTCAACAGATTTATCAGGGGCGTGCGGTAAACATACGTGTGGACACCGTGGAGAAAGCTGGCGGCACAAAAACCACCCGAGAGGTGGTGGAGCACAGCGATTGTATAGCTGTAGTAGCCCTTGATGAACAAGGTAATATCCTTTTGGTTCGCCAGTTCCGCCATCCGGTGGACAGGTTTCTTCTGGAAATACCGGCTGGTGGCATTGACCCTGGTGAAGAGCCCATTGACTCTGTGCGCCGTGAATTACAGGAGGAAATTGGCTATTTCCCCCGGAAAATAGCCGAATTGGGGGGCTTCTATTCCATCCCAGGCTATGGCACGGAGTACCTCCATTGCTTTTTGGCTACCGACCTTGTGCCCGCTCGCCTCGTAGCTGAGGATACCGATGACATCGAGCTAGTCCGAGTTTCCCCGGATGAGATACCCCGCCTTATTGCCTCGGGCGAAATCTGCGATGCCAAAAGCATCGCAGCCCTGCTCATGTTCCTCTTTATACGGCCAGGGAACTAGGCTCGCCTGTGAGGTGATATCCCGATTGGCGCACACTCCAAATCGACCCCTTAACAGTGCGTAGAATGTGATATAATAATACTGTAAACCAGATATTGTGGGGAAATTAAACTATTGAGGTTGTCTAAATAATTTAGTTGCCCAATTTATTGAGCTATTCGTGCTCGATGAATCAGGCGGCTACAAAATCTGGAGGTGGAAGATGGAAACAATACTTAATTCGAGGAGAGCACATTACCTGGCAAGAATTAGCATCTTTTTGATTATGGTAGCCTTAATTGCCGGGATGGCTGGCTGTATTTTTACTCCTCCTTCCGAAATACGGGATTGGCATGATTTGAATGCCGTCAGGGACAACTTGAGAGGCAACCACATTCTGATGAACGACCTCGATTCCACTACTGCCGGTTATACGGAACTGGCGAGCCCGACAGCCAATCAGGGAAAGGGCTGGCAGCCGATTGGAACCGAGGATGATTTATTTACCGGGGCTTTCGACGGGCAAGGATACGAGATACGTGACCTATTTAGCAACCACCCTGATGAAATGTATGTGGGGCTTTTTGGCGTTGTTGGTGAGGGAGGA
>DATBWO010000044.1:0-3794 GCA_036514775.1 Dehalococcoidia bacterium
TTTTCCCCTCGGCCGTAAGTCTCTTCCATAAGCCGCCCATGCGTCTTCCCCACCATTGCTGCGGTAAGGGTAGATCGCCCCATGCATACTGCATTCACATACGGTGCGCCCAGGGCTATTGCCTTAAAGACGTGGTCCTCAAGGGCAATTCCGCCAGCAATGGCGCAACTCGGAACGAATTTCCCTTTTTCATCCAGCCGCTTAAGGAATTTATAGAGAAGGCTCTCGATATATACCGTGGGTATGCCCCACTCATTCATCATCCGCCATGGGCTCATTCCAGTGCCACCGCCGGCACCATCCACGGTGAGGAGGTCTATTCTGGCCTCCGAAGCGCATTTCACGGCTCGAGCTAAGTCCGCTGGTCTATAGGCACCGGTCTTGAGGGTGACATACTTGGCGCCTATCTTCCTCAGTCTTTCCACTTCTTTCAAAAATGATTCCTCATTTACCATTCCCAACCGAGAATGTCGCTCAAACTCGGCTATCCCGCCTAATTTATGGGCTTCTTGGACAAAGGGATTCTCAGGGTCAGGGATAACAATGTATCCCCGTCGCTTAAGCTGAAGCGCCCGTTCCAGAGTTGGCAGCTTAACCTCTCCCCCGATGTCCTTTGCTCCTTGTCCCCACTTTATCTCAATGCCTTCAACGCCGAGCTTTTTTATGGCATACTCAGGGACACCAAGGCGAGTATCCTCGACATTTGCCTGAACCAGTAGCGTTCCATAACCTTGATACCAGTCCTGGTAAACTTTTACCCTCCTTGCCAGTTCAGGAGACCTCATGACCTTCCCGTTTTTGAACTCAGCATCGGGGTCCATGCCGCAAACATTCTCACCACAGACAAGGACCGCGCCACATATGGCTACTGCAATAGCCGTGCCCTCCCAATTCACCCTGGCTATTTCTGTGGAACCCAACGCACCCGTGAAGAAAGGAATTTTCATCTTAATCTTCTGTCCCTCGGCACCAATTTCAGTAGATAGGTCAACGGCAGGGAAGACAGCCTTATCCGAGTCGGCTTCAATGCCCACCGCCCCAACACAAGTCCCCTGAATGTTGAAATGGGAGAAATCCACGGGATAATCCTTTTCCGACCCGGCGATGACCTTGCCAAAAGGTTGCGGGTAGATAATCTCCCTTCCCCTGAGTGCTGACCGTCCTACTTCACAATAGCCAGGACAACCATCAACGCAGGTGACGCATAATCCTGAGATAGGCGCTGGCGCTACTCTGGTCGTGGTTATCGTAGCTGCACTGGCATTGGGCTTGCTTAAAGTCATCTATTTACCTCCTTCATATTTTTACCGGTATTCCCTTTTCTTTTAGGTATCTCTTTGCTTCAGGTATAGATATTTCTCCGAAGTGGAAGACAGATGCAGCTAAAACCGCCGACGCTTTGCCAATTGTTACAGCTTCATAAAGATGCTCCAATTTCCCCGCACCTCCGGAAGCAGTGACTGGAATTTTGACAGCTTCGGCCACGGCTCTGGTCATCTCCAGGTCATATCCTTCCTTTGTGCCATCGGCATCTTTGCTGGTGAGCAGAATCTCCCCGGCCCCCAGTTTCTCCACCCTCTTTGCCCACTCGACAATGTCTATCCCTGTAGCCTCGTTGCCACCTTTGATCACAACCTCTAGGCGTGGGCGTTGGCTGCTGGGCGAGTTCTTTCGCCCATCGATGGCAACAACGAGCTTTTCCTTGCCAAATTTTCTCGAGGCCTCCCTTATAAGCTCAGGATCCCTCACAGCCGCAGTATTGACTGAGACTTTATCTACGCCAAGGTCGAACAGGGCTTGCATATCCTCGGTATTCCTAATTCCACCACCTACGGCAAAAGGGATGGTAACCTTTTTTGCCACCTTCTTGACCCACTCCAGCCTTGTTGCTCTGTTCTCCACAGTAGCAGCGATATCGAGGAAAACCAGCTCATCAGCGCCCTCTTGGCAATAAGCCTCCGCTGCCTCTACAGGGTCTCGGGCATCCCTCAGATTCACAAATTTTATTCCCTTAACTACCCTGCCATCCTTTACATCCAAGCAGGGTATGATTTTTATCAATTTCATTTCACAACTCCCAGAACTTAATCAAGTCTTTATATTCCATGATAGCGCTCATAGCACGATTTTCTATTTCTATGCCGGATTCAACAGCAGCAGCCACAGGATTAAGCCCACCTAGAAGTATCATGCCTACCTTATTTAATTCCACAGGAACCTCACACACAGACTTGCTCACCTCGCCAATCACGAGCACTCCACCCAGATTAGCTTCTTTTAATCTGGCAACGACCTTTTCTGCTATGGGTTGGCATATAGCTGGTATTTCCCGGAAATTGGCTAAAATCCTTCCTTCCCCTTTTCTAGCCACTTGACCAACGCTAGTCATCTTACTGGTGATGAATATCTCTGAAGGGTCTAAGGATGAGCCCGAATACTGGATGAGTTCCACAAATCGCACAGGTTTGTGGTTCTTAATTTGCAAAATACCGCCAAATTTGGAGTCCGTAGGAATGCCAGCTTTAAGCAAAGCACCATTAATTATAACGCTACAAACAGTGGCCAGACCTATTTTACCTTGGGGCATAATTATCCCCCCCAATTTTTCACCATAACGGGCTACAGCTATAAGCTCACTAACGCATATCCCGGCCTGAAAAGCCCCCTTCATAGCTTCAATCGCCTTCTTAAATTGTCTCTCGGGGAAAAAGGAGATATTAACAGGGACTTTGCCTTGGCACTTATCTAGGTCGAACTCCGTTTGGTAGGCAAGAAGCTCAATTTTGGAAGCCACAAAGCCAACCTTGTCGCTGACTAAAGCACTTTCTAATTCTTCGAGGCCTAACTGTGTAATCAACCTCCCATCTCTTCCCACGCTCTCTGTGAACCCGCGCTCATCCATTAGCTTGAGATGATACCTGACAGCTCGTTCACTTAATTCGATGCCGTGATCCTTTAGCTTATGGGAAATAATTCTAGCACCGACAGGCTCACTGAATTGGCCCAGGATCCTGAGGATAGCGGTTGTCTTTCTTTCTACGTCCTGCGTTTCGAAACCCATGGTAACACCTCGGTATTCTGGGTAATAGGAAACCGTTTTCCAGAATACCAGAGTGAAGTCGTGCTTGTCAAGGATAATCCGTTCCTATTTAAGAGCTTGCTTAGTTCCGTCTCTTGGTGTATCATGAGGCTCTCAGGAAATCGACAAGATATGAGGGTGGGGGTTCTCGCTCTACAGGGCACATTTATAGAGCATATTGGCATGCTGCGACAATTGGGTGTGGAGGCCCCTCAAGTTCGCCTGCCCCATGAGCTCGATACACTGGATGGGCTTATTATCCCCGGTGGGGAAAGCACTACCATGCTGCGGCTCATGGAGAGTTTTGGGTTGATTCAGCCCATAAGAGAGATGGCTCGAGATGGTTTACCTATCTGGGGAACTTGTGCCGGGATGGTCTTGCTTGCCAAGAGTGTTTCCAACTATGAAATGGAGACTCTAGGCCTCATGGATATGAAAATCAGGCGCAACGCTTTTGGCAGCCAGATTGATAGCTTTGAGACAGACTTGGAGATACCGCTTGTGGGCGAAGAGCTATTCCATGCTGTTTTCATCCGAGCCCCGCTCATCAATGAGGCCAAGCCAAGTGTAAAAATCCTGTCCCGTCTTCCCGATAGCACCATCGTCGCCGCCAGGCAAAATCGGTTGTTGGCCTGTGCTTTCCACCCGGAGTTCACCAGCGACTTGAGGTTCCATAGCTATTTCTTGAATATGGTCAGCCAAAAGCTGTCCCACA
>DATBWO010000045.1:0-2140 GCA_036514775.1 Dehalococcoidia bacterium
CGAGGCGAACTGGAAATAACGGACGTCAACAAAGAATACCTGCGGCGCGGCAAACTCAAGGTAGAAGTGCTGGGACGGGGCATCGCTTGGCTCGATACGGGCACCCATGAAAGCCTACTCGAAGCAAGCAACTTTATCGCCACGATTGAACATCGCCAGGGATTAAAGGTCGCCTGCCTTGAGGAGGTTGCCTATAAAAAGGGCTATATCACCAGGGAGCAACTGATAAACATGATACAACCCTTAAGCAAGAACCATTATTGCGAATATTTGCTCAATCTCATCAATGAAAAATAAAACAGGGACAGCTCCTGATAATTTTCGTCGCTCCTCTCCCGCCAAACGCTAAATTGCAAAACCTGACCCCCATAAATATTTCTTGACTTTTGAGGGCAATTTAATTAGTTTATTCAAAGTGTTCACTAAATGAACGCGATAGGACAAAAGATGTCCGTTCTAACGTCTGATCAGCTCGAAAACGAAGAGGCGCTCCAGATCATCCGCGAGATCGACCGATCCCCCGAGATGAGCCAGCGGGAACTCTCCTCCCTGCTGGGGATCAGCCTCGGCAAGGTCAACTTCCTCATCAACGCGCTGATCCGGAAGGGTTTTGTAAAGGTAGAGAATTTCAAGAAATCAAGCAATAAAATTGCTTATTTATACAACCTAACCCCCAGGGGAATCGAGGAAAAAAGCCGGATGACCTACCTCTTTCTCAAGAGGAAGATGAAGGAGTATGAGCAGTTGGAACTGGAGATACGGCAGTTGCGGGAAGAGATGCGGCAGAGCGGCGCCTCTTCCGAGGAACAGGACCAAAGCTGTAACATATTGTAACAGTTAATATTACTCCGACAAATAGCGTTTATGGCGCGATGCAAGACGGATATGTTGAGCGGTTTGATCAGAAAATCTCCCCTCGCCCCTCTTTGCCAAAGAGGGGAATAACAATTTCCTCCTTTGGCGGAGGGGAATTAAGGGGGATTTTGTGAATTGTCGGAGTAGTATTAAGTTAAATTTAATAATCAGGTGGTGAGTAACGTCCCGGCGAGGCTCCTGGTGTAATCCAGAGGGCGGAGCTGTATAAAATGAGGGCTTTGAATTTTGTCATTTCAAGAAGCATACGCGACGAGAAGTCTATACGATTTCAAACGAGAAGACGTGAAAATTTATCGCATTCTGATTTATTGCCATGACCAGACAAGAACTCATTAACCGATCCGAAGCATATATTCGCCAGACTCTTAGAGAACACATTCTGCCGCAGGTACCGATATGCTTTTAACTTCAAAACCGTGAGATAAATTTACGTTTTTTCATGTGGCCGGAATGATGGCAAGTTGTTGTGTTAATTGAGATAATCCTCGGTGGATCAGATCATAGGCATCTTCAATTTGGGAGGGATGCGCAGCAAATTTAAGGAAGTCATTTTTCATGTTCCTTGAAATCATTGGGTTTTTGAACAAGTTGCCCGAGCAGATTTCCAGCCACAGCCAATTCCAGCCCTTTTTCGTAACCATGTAAAATGATTTGTTATTGGCTTTTGACAGGACACCCCTTGCCTTCAATTTGTTCATTTCATAGCGGATTTGTGCAGGATTTTGGAAATGGCGAGAGAGGTTTTTGCGAAGATGCTCTGTTTTGAAGCCGTAGACTTGGTATCTGGGTTTGAGAAGCTCTTTGGCCAGGGCTTTTTGGCGCTCTTTCCTGAAGTCGGGGGCGCTAACTCGGTGGCCTGCCTGATCCGTTACGGACTTGATGAAGATATCCTGTTCTTGTTCAGAAATAGATGAGACATCCACATCGGCACAGCAGTCTAAGAAGCGGTTATTGCATGCGACACCGGTCCACAGATAGGCCTGCAGATAGAAGGCAGACTTTTTCAGCCCCAGCGATCTGGGGTTGTTGATGGTGGTTTCCGTGCGGATGAAAAAACCGGTTTTATTGTACTGCTTGATGGAGTTGCCCCGGAACCAGTGTTTGATGCAGGCGTCATTGTCGTAGAGTCTCCAGAAGGTCTTGGATTTGGAGCCGCGATGGGGCCTGCGGCTGAAGATTTGGGTGATGCTCTCGGGCAATCCGAGGCGTTGGAATTTATCCAGGAGCCTTTCAAAGAGACTGGTGCAAAAGCGCGCTGATCGGA
>DATBWO010000046.1:0-4321 GCA_036514775.1 Dehalococcoidia bacterium
GGTCCGGGCGCAGTTCTGCCGCGTCCGGTGTAGTGCCTTGTTAGACCTTTTCGATCCCAAGTATTTTTGCGACAAATTGAGTTCGTGCATAGAAAGCTCTGCTGATACTGCCGTGACCAGCTCCCTTGGTTCTCGGTTGAACCAACATACCCATTGCACCTGTAAGATGCTCAAATCCTTTCGTCAAAATACAATGCCTCGTTTCTTCATAATCCCTTTTAACTTGCTCATACACGGTTTTGTCCTTAAGGTCAAATGCAGCGACTCGCACAAAAATCGATCTTTCTTCGTTCTGAGACTCAAACAGGCGAGCACATACAATTGCCTTTTTGAGCTTGGCAAGCAAGTGGCTTTGTTCAAAAGGAGTTCTAGCGACATTGTACGGATCGATCATGGTAATAGCCATTGTCTCTTTAACTACAGTTTTACCGTTCGCGAGCTTTTTGAGAGGAACTATCTTAAGCTCCCATGAACCAAAATTTGGCGATTGGGCTGAATTGATTGGGAGCCCCAAATAACGTTCAAGTACGTGCCCTGCCCAACCCTTGTTCTTTTTGTCGCCTTTCCAAATAGTGACATCATAACGACTCGCAAGTGAAACTAAGTCCTTGCCTTCCAATTCTTTTAGTTTTCCGATCGCGTCTTCTCTTTGCAATGTAATAACCCCTAGCGTGCGAATTTGAATGACGATTGCCGGATGTCTATCGCCCGTTTCAATCGAGCAATAGACAGGTTGATAAATTCGCATTCAAGTTCCGTTCCCACAAACTTCCGATAAGTTTGTATTGCGGCTACACCGGTAGTTGAACTGCCTGAAAAGGGATCGAAAATTAAATCACCTTCGTGTGTTGATGCCAAGATGATTCTTTCCAAAAGAGCAACCGGCTTTTGGGTGGGATGTTTTCCAAATTCCTTTTCTTCCCCATTGGGAGCGGGAATTCTCCATACCGTCTTCATCTGTTTACCAGCATTCAAGTCCCGCATCTTTTTGTAGTTGAAATAGTGTTTTGAATCTTCACTTTTCGCTGCCCAAATGATTGTTTCCGTGGAATGTGTAAAATATCGACATGACAGGTTTGGAGGAGGGTTAGGTTTTTCCCAAGTAACATCGTTTAGTATTTTCATTCCAAGCTGTTGCATAACATAACCAACAGAGTAAATAACATGGTGAGTGCCAGACACCCAAATCGTACCGTTGGGTTTCAATAGTTTTTGACATCTCGACAGCCAAGTCAAGTTGAACTCGTGATTTAGTTCTAGTCCATTAGATTTGTCCCACTGACCTTTGTCAACCTTAACCATCTTTCCAGCGTGACAAGTAATCCCACCATTTGATAGAAAGTATGGTGGGTCCGCAAAAATCATATCGAACTTGCCTTCAAAGTACTTGCTGATAAGCATATCCATAAACTCGATGCAATTGGCATGATAGAGCCATACCCCGATTTCATCGTTCCGAAAAACACACTGGTTTGGAGAATATTCGGAACTTTCCATAACCATTAATGGCAAGGTGTTATTGTCTTCTGTTGCTTTGTATCTCATGTTATTTCCTATCTGTAAGTTAAGTCAATTTCTCAAAGATATTACCCTCTTGTCAAAATTTCTAATAATTCTTTCAAAAAAGTGCCGATGCTCACTTCTCCCTGGTGGCCCATAGCGGTGAAGCATCAAAAGCCTCACCTTTGAGTTTGGCTGCTATGACCTTCTCCAATCCCTCTATGGGCACTCGAATTTGCGCCAGGCTGTCTCTTTCCCGAATGGTAACCTGCTTATCCTCCAAGGACTCAAAATCTATGGTAACGCAGAACGGCGTGCCGATTTCGTCCTGGCGCCTGTACCTTCGCCCTATGCTTTGTGAATCATCGTAATCGGTCACGAAGCTCGGGCATAGTTGCTTGAAGACCTCTTTAGCCAGAGGGGTTAATTTTTCATTCCTGCTTAAGGGCAAAACAGCTACCTTAATAGGAGCCAGAGAACGGTGCAGGTGGAGAACTGTTCTCTTTTCTCCTTCGATTTCCTCTTCATCATAGGCATCAACGAGGAAAGCCAGGAGAGAGCGGTCGACGCCAGCCGAAGGCTCAATAACATAGGGAACATACTTTTCGCCAGCCTCAGCATCATAGTAACTGAGCTCTTTGCCGCTATGCTTGGCATGCTGGGTGAGGTCGAAATCGCCCCTGTTGGCGATACCCTCCAGTTCCGACCAGCCCATAGGAAATAGATATTCGATGTCATAGCAGTCCCTGGCATAGTGGGCCAGCTCATCTTTGCCGTGCTGGCGCAGGCGAAGGTTTTCCTTCCCGATGCCCAATTTGACATACCAGTCAAACCTCTCTTTGACCCAGTAATCAAGCCACTTTTCATCGGTCCCGGGCTTAACGAAATACTCCAGCTCCATGTGCTCAAACTCCCTGGTCCTGAATATGAAGTTGCCGGGGGTGATTTCATTGCGGAAGGACTTGCCTATCTGGGCGATGCCCAAAGGCAACTTTTTTCGGGAAGTGGTGACTACATTCTCAAAGTTAACAAATATGCCCTGGGCAGTTTCGGGGCGAAGGTAGATTGTGCTTGCTTCTTCCTCCACAGGACCCATAGAAGTCTTAAACATCAGATTGAACATGCGAGGCTCGGTCAACTCACCACCACATTTGGGACATTTCTGGCCCTCTATTGCGTCAGCGCGCCACCTCAGGTGGCAAGACTTGCACTCTACAAGGGGGTCTGTGAAGTTATCAATGTGACCGCTAGCGGCCCAGATTCCCGGGTGCATCATAATTGATGTGTCCAGACCTACTACATCGTCCCGCTCATGGACTACCGTCTTCCACCAGGCATCTTTAACATTGCGCTTAAGCTCCACTCCCATAGGGCCATAATCCCAGCAGCTAGCCAACCCGCCATATATTTCGCTGCTGGGGAAAATAAATCCCCTCCGCTTACACAGAGAAACGATTTTATCCATATCTACTTTAGCGGGCATCTTCAGGTCTCCTCTCTCCGATGCATCGGAGCTTAGCTTACCAGCTTTGTTCGCAGGCGTCAAAGGGGTAACAGGAAGCTGAGGGCTCAGAGCGCCACAGGAAAAAGGTTCCGGAGGAGAGCGATTTGCTGAACGACCTTCTATTTAGTTTTTGCCCTGGCAGCTTTCCGAGCCGCAAAGCTCAGTTTATCTTCTTCCAAGCTAACAGCTACGGTGTCTCCTTCCTTAAACTCACCCTGCAATATCTTGGTCGATATGGAATTTTCCACATACCTTTGAATAGCCCGGCGTAAGGAGCGAGCTCCGTATACAGGTTCATAGCCTTTCTGAACCAACCAGGCTTTGGCTTCTTCATTCACTTCAAGCTTAATCTTACGCTCAGCAAGCCTTTTCTCTACCTCACGGATGAGCAAGTCAACGATGTTCTTCAAGTGCTCTTTAGTCAGAGGGTGGAATGTAATGATGTCATCTATCCGGTTGCGTAACTCGGGAAGTAAGTTTTCCTTTAGGGCTTTATTCACATCAGTCTTCATTTTTTCTTCATCGCCTTCCTCTCTATGGAGAAAACCTATACTTCCACGCTGGAAGTCCTCGGAGCCTAAGTTACTGGTCATGATTACTACTGTGTTTCTGAAATCCACAGTCCGGCCATGTCCATCGGTAAGCCGGCCATCCTCCAGTAGCTGCAACAATATGCTAAGGACGTTGGGATGGGCCTTTTCCACCTCGTCGAACAGGATGACTCGATAGGGACGGCGGTGCACGGCCTCAGTCAATTGTCCCCCTTCATCATAGCCCACATACCCGGGAGGCGACCCGATAAGGCGGGATACAGTATGTTCTTGCATATATTCCGACATATCTATCCTTACCATCGCGTCTTCGTCGTCGAAGAGAAACTCGGCTAAAGCACGAGCCAGTTCAGTTTTCCCCACGCCGGTAGGGCCAAGGAAAATGAAACTGCCAATAGGGCGTTTGGGGTCCTTGAGCCCGGCTCGGCCTCGCCTGATAGCCTCGCAGACGGCTGTCACTGCCTCTTCCTGGTCCACTATCCTCTGGTGAATCCTTTCCTCCATGTGGACCAATTTATCAGTTTCCGCTTCCATCATTCGGGAAACAGGTATGCCCGTCCACTGAGCAACTAATGAGGCGATATCCTCCTCATCTACCACACTGTCGATTTTCTTCTCCTTTTGCCACTTGAGTTTGGCTTGATTGTGCTCTTGTTCCAAGCGTAACCTTTCCGCCTTCAATTCAGTAGCTTTCTGGTAGTCTCGCCGTTGAGAAGCAGCCTCCTCTTCGTCACGCAGGTGTTTTATTTTCCGGTCCAGAGTTTTA
>DATBWO010000047.1:0-5238 GCA_036514775.1 Dehalococcoidia bacterium
CTTTTGTACCTACTGACCTGTAATCATCTGTCAAAATATCCTCAGGAGTAAAATCCGCCATATATTTATCCCACTTTACGCTTTCCTCCCATTCCTTCATCCCCCGTAATACGAATTTGTTTTCCCGCCTGTTATAGAAGACTTCCATGGTAGTTAATCCTTCTTCTGCCAATACAGTGAATACGCTATCAGGTGATTTCATTTTCCACTCTACCTTCAGTACTCAAGACATAGAGATTTACAGCACCCTGGAGAACTGCTGCTCTCGAGAACTGCTTCGAAATGCTAGCTATGCCTTACCCAAGTTGCTCCAAATCGGCACGCTGAAGGAGCTTCATTTTTTCTTTGACTTCTCTAATAGTCTCTTTAGCGATAACTTCAGCTCGATTAGCTCCATCGGCAAGAACTTGAGTGACATAACCAGACTTGGAGGCTAAAGCAGCCCGCCTTTCCCGGAAAGGCTTGAGATTCGAAGTGATGCTCTCAGCCAGTATCTTCTTGCAGTCCACACAGCCGATGCGAGCGCTGCGACACTCTGAAGCAATTTCCTCTACGCGGGCCGGGGTGAAAAAATTGTGGAGTCGGAAAACATTACATACTTCCGGATGCCCGGGGTCAGAGCGGTATCTGCGCGCCGGGTCTGTAACAGCTGCCATAACTCGCTTCGAGATTTCCTGGGTAGAGGCAGATATCTCAATGTGGTTGTTCAAGCTCTTACTCATCTTCTGCACTCCGTCCAGTCCCAAAACTGAAGGAAAGTTAGTAAGCTTCGCTTGTGGCTCAGGAAATACAAACCCGAAAAGGGAATTAAACCGACGCACTATCTCCCGAGCCAACTCAAGATGGGGAAGCTGGTCCTCACCCACAGGCACAACCTCGCCCTTATAAAGGGCAATATCGGCAGTCATGAGAACAGGATAACCCACCAGCCCATAATTGACGTTATGTGGCTGCATCTTAACCTTCTCCTTAAATGTCGGAACACGTAATAACCAGCTTAAAGGAGTAATCATACTGAACAAAGTATGGAGCTCCATTACTTGAGGCACATGAGACTGAACGAAGACAATGCTCTTCTGCGGGTCAATGCCGGCCGCCAGCCAGTCCAGCACCATTTCATAAATATCCTCCCGAAGGGATTCCGTGCTTTCCAGAGTGGTGAGAGCATGAATATCCACCACGCAGTAGACGCAGTCATATTCATCCTGGAGGGCAACATAATTCCTCACCGCTCCCAGATAGTTACCAATATGCTGTCGGCCCGTAGGGCGCGCGCCAGAGAAAACGCGTTTTCTCATTTATTTGTGGCAAAGTTTAGCACAGAGAAGAAACAGGTAACAAGGCTAAAAGAAATTAGCGAGAGTGCTACTTGAGCAAGCTAACATAGCCGGGTTGCAAATAGGTGGTAGCGCATACCGGATTTGAACCGGTGATCTCCTCCTTGAGAGGGAGGTGTCCTAGGCCTCTAGACGAATGCGCCACAGTTAACGCAGTTTCTCGAATTCATCCACAGAGATTTTGGCATCTTTCAGAATTTTCCTCAAGATACCTTTCCCCAAATCTCTACCTTTGTGTATTGGCACTGTTGTCCATCTACCACAGGCTCTCCCAAAGCCCGCCGGGCTTCAATATGTAGCTTAACGGCGTCCTTAATGTTCTCTAACGCCTCTTCATAGGTTGCCCCTTGGGTATAACAACCCTGAAGAAACGGAACAGAAGCTACATAAAGCCCGTCTTCATCTCGCTCCACCAGTACTGTAAATTTATAATCCTTCATAATGATCTTTCCCCTAGTTCATTATTTAGCTGGCTGGGGATCCAGGATTCGAACCTGGCCTCACGGGTCCAGAGCCCGCTGTCCTACCGCTAGACTAATCCCCACCATGTTCATATTATAGCTGTTACTCCCGTCTGGAGCAACAGCACGATGCCGACAAAGTTGGGATTAAAGAAAATCCAAAAGACGGCTCCCTGTTGCCTATTGATAAGTCGGAGCGCAGTTAGCGCTTGGTATATTGTGGTGCCTTGCGAGCTCGCTTGAGTCCGTATTTTTTACGTTCCTTGATTCTAGGATCCCGAGTAAGCAAGCCTTCTTTACGTAACATGGGCTTAAACAGCTCGTTTTCTTTAACAAGAGCTCGAGCAATGCCATGGCGAATGGCTCCAGCCTGACTACTGAGGCCACCTCCATTCACTTTCACCATAACACAAAATTTGCCCACAGTATTGGTAGCCTGCAAAGGATGTTCAATCAGACGGCGATGTTCGAGGCGAGGGAAAGCTTCCTGGTAGGGCTTATCATTGACAATTATCTCCCCCTGGCCAGGGAAAAGCCTGACTTGGGCTATGGCACATTTGCGTTTACCCGTTCCCCAAACGTAACTTTCCTCACTCATAAGTCATCACCTTTCCTTTGATAATATTTCGCTTTCTTTGTTCTCGGTCATTCCGAGCCCTTCGCTTCGCTCAGAGTGACGAAAAGAAGTCTGAGCCTGGTGAGGATGCTCATTTCCAGAATAAATTTTCAGCTTCTTAATCATAGCTCTGCCTAAACGATTGTGAGGCAACATTCCTTTAACCGCAAGTTCAATCACACGAGCAGGATCTTTACTAAATAGTTCCTCCAATCTTGGGCTCTTCAAGCCACCGGGATATCCGGAGTGTCTATAATAAACTTTTTGTTTCATTTTCTTCCCGGTCACCTTTACCTTAGCGGCATTAATTACCACTACATAGTCACCGGTATCCATATGAGTGGCATAAAGAGGCTTATGCTTGCCCATAAGTAAATTAGCGACCTGCGTTGATATTCTTCCCAAAGTTTTATCCGCGGCATCAATCACCCACCACTCCCGCTCGATATCTTTAGCTTTAGTACTATAAGTTTTCATTTCCTTCGATAAACTTCCTTCGACAAACTCAGGACAGGTCTAGCTTCCCAATGGCTTAGGATAATTGACTTTTTTAAGGCATAAGCCACAAGCAGGGGACACGGGACTGGCTAAACCCACAGTCTTTGCCCCCATTATATCACGAAAACCATCGATGCCTATCTTACCCAGGCCCAGCCTGATTAAAAGACCTACAGTGCTTCGTACTTGGTGAGGCAAAAAGGAATTAGCCACGATACGGAAAACGGTAAAATCTCCTTTTTCCTCGATTCCTGCTTCATAAACATTACGTAACGTGCTCCTGCTGCCTTCCAAAGAACTGGCAAAGGAGGCGAAATCATGCTCACCTCGGATAAGCTGGCAAGCCTCATTCATTGCCTGTATGTCTAGTTTTTTGGGCACAAATAAAGCAAACCTTTGACTAAACGGCGAGCGGGTATCGCTATTTAAAATATAATAATGGTACTCTCGGCTCAGGGCATCACGCCGGATATTAAAATCAGCGCCAGCTTCGTAAGCCGCCTTGACCACAATATCTCCGGGTAAATAATAATTTAATGCTCTAACCAACGCCATAGTATCTAATGTAGATTTCGCCCAGAAGCTCACCACTTGTCCCTTAGCATGCACACCAGTATCAGTTCTACTAGCTGCTATAACCCGGCTGCTTTGCCCGCAAAATTGCCTTATAGCTTGCTCGAGCTCACTTTGAATGGTAGGCAAGCCAAGTTGCCATTGGAAGCCGTGATATTGGGTGCCGTCATATTCTATAAGCAAAATAAACTTACTTGACCAATTCAATTTGAACCATAGGCGCACTATCGCCACAGCGAGGTCCTAGCTTCACTAACCTTGTATAACCCCCATTGCGGTCAGCATAGCCTGGAGCAATCTCAGCAAATAGCTTATCAACCACCTTTTTCTCAGTAATAAAAGCTAAGGCTTCCCGCCTTGAGGCAAGGTTGCCATCCTTACCTAATGTGATCATCTTTTCTGCCAAACTGCGGACTTCTTTAGCTTTGGCTGCAGTGGTGACGATTTTTTCGTGAGCTAAAAGGGCGGTAACTTGATTGCGGTATAACGCCCACCTCTGCCCTGTCGACCTACTTAATCCCCGCCCTGCTAACTTGTGTCTCATCTCTTTTTTTCCTCAGGAATAGGAGCGCCTAATTTTGCCATTAACTCTTCCACTTCGCCTCGAGACTTTGCCCCCAAACCAGGCAATGGTGGCAAACCCTCCCTGCTTTTCTCTACCAATTGTCCCAGACTGGAAATACCCGCTCTCCTCAAACTATTACAGGAACGAGTTGATAAATTTAGTTTTTCCAGAGGGGTATCATATTGCTCGGGCAAAATGGACAAAGCTTTAGCCATGGGAACTTCAAGGTCCCTGAAGGAAGAGAGCTGATTAATTAAGATGATAGCACTTTGATTAAGCGCCTCCCAGGGAAGAATGGTAGTATCGGTCCAAATCTCCAGGATGAGCTTTTCCGGACTCCCTTCCTGACCGGGCTTGACAGATTCCACAGAGAAATCGACCTTCTGCACTGGGGTGAAGATGGCATCTACGGGTAGTGCTCCCACAGGTAAACCGGCAGCCGATTTAGCCTGCATATAACCCCTCCCCAGTTCTACATTAAGTTCGACGTAAAGCTTGGCTTGGGGGGAGTCTAAAGAAGCCAAATAAAGTTCGGGATTGGCAATGCGAAAGTCAGCCGAGGGTTTAATATCACCGGCACAGACCTTGCCTTCCTTTTCTACTTCCAAGAGCAAGTGCCCGGGCTGATGAGAAAGAGGGCAGAGTCTCAGTTGCCTGATATTCAGTAAGAACTCCATGGCATCTTCTTTAACATAAGGAATGGGAGAGAATTCATGCTGAATTCCTTCGATTTTGACCCATGTCACCGCAGCACCAGGCAAAGAACTGAGAAGCACACGCCGCACGGCGTTACCTAAAGTTACACCAAAACCCGATTCCAGAGGTTCAGCAAGAAAACGACCATAATTACCACCGCTCTCTCACAGGTTACAGTGGGGATAGATATTCCAGGCATAAATCACCTCGAGTAATATTCGACAATAAGTTTTTCACTAAATCCGGCTTCAATATCGTCTTTGCCAGGCAAATTTAATACTTTGCCTGTCATGCTTTCTTTGTCCAAGCTTAACCAATTAGGGATAGCTTTCTCCTCAACTTCCTCAGCTACCTTTTTATAATATTCGGTTTTTGTACTAGCCTCTCGCCACTTTATAACATCCCCCGATTTCACCAGAAAGGAAGGAATATCTGTTTTACGACCATTGACCATTATATGACCGTGCCGAACTATTTGTCGGGCTTGGGCAC
>DATBWO010000048.1:0-12448 GCA_036514775.1 Dehalococcoidia bacterium
CAGGGATTGTATCCCCTCTTCGGCAATTGGGTCAGCGACTAAAATTTTCATCTTTTGGTTAGCCTTTCTTCGCTTGGGGTAGAGCTTTGTTTAACGCCTCCAGTACCGACTTGATATCCTTTTCGTGTACCAAGCCGAGATGGCCAATGCGGAAGATCTTGCCTGATAGTTTTTCCTGCCCCCCGGCAAGGATTACCTCATATTCCTTCTGGAGCATTTGAATCAATTTAGGGACATCGATTTTGTCAGCAGCATCCACTGCTGTCACTGTGTTGGAAGCATATTTCTCGTCAGGGAACAGGGATAGACCTAATGATTTTACTCCGTTTCTCGCCGTCTGGGCTACCCGAGCATGCCTGGCGAATATATTGTCCAATCCCTCGCTCAACATTAAATCTAGAGTGACATCAAGAGCATAGAAAACGGAGATAGCTGGTGTCCAGGGGGTTTGCCCTTTCTGGAGAAAATCTTTGGCTTTGCTGAAATCCCAATAATAGTGCGGCATTTTCGCTTGAGCATGAGCCTGCCAGGCTTTTTCACTGACACTAACCATGGCTAGCCCGGGAGGTACCATCCACCCCTTCTGGGAAGCAGTGACCACTATGTCACAATTCCAGTTGTCGGTAGGTAAATTGATGCAGCCCAGGCTTGAGATAGCGTCAACCAAGAGAAGTTTATCGAATTTCTTGACCACGGCGCTTATCTCTTTCAGGTCATTAGTCACCCCTGTAGATGTTTCATTATGAGTTGCCAGCACCGCCTTGATATCGCCATCTTTTTTAAGTGCTTTTTCTGCGGCACCAGGATCGACTGGTTTCCCCCATTCAAAATTAAGGCGGATTACTTCAGCGCCATACTCTTCGGCAAGATCGGCAAAGCGCTCGCCAAAAAATCCGTTGGCGAGGGATAAAATCTTGTCTCCTGGCGACAGAGTATTAACGACGGCTGCTTCCAAGCCACCGGTGCCCGAACCGGTAAGTACGAAAACATCTCCCTTGGTCTGAAACGCTTGTTTTAGTTTCCCCGTTATTGAATTGAGAATTTTACCAAATTCTCCCCCCCGATGGTTTATCATTTGCCGCCCCATGGCCTCAAGGGCTTGTGGTGGACAAGGTGTTGGTCCCGGAATACGTAGCTGCATTTTTAATTACCTCCAGTTTTTAGTTTTTCACTATCAGCTAACTGTCGACCGCTGATTGCTGTCTGCTTCTCTAATGGCTATCTTGACAAAGCGACGTTTTCCTATCTTTATAATGCTGCCCTGATGGGCATTAACAATGCTGCTGCTTACTTTGTTGCCGTCTAACTCGATTGCTTCTTGGACAAGCAGACGCTTCAATTCACTAATGCTCTTAACCAATCCTTCTTTGACTAGTGTCGGAGCAATGTCGAGCTGAAATAGTTCTTCCCCAATATATTTAGCGATAAAAGCACATTCAGGGATTTCCTCCGGCATCTCCCTCTTCTGGAAGACCTGGGTAAAATGTTGTTCTGCTTCATCTGCTGTCTGTTTATCGTGGAATTGCCTGACAATTTCATAGGCCAATCGCCTTTTAAGGTTCATGGGGTTAACTGAGTGAGTTTTCAGTTGCTCCTTGAACTCAGCGATTTCTTCTTCAGGAACGTCGGTCACCAGCTCAAAATAGTCAAAGATAAGAAGGTCGGGTATGGACATCACCTTGCCGTATATTTCCCGGGGGGGCTCAGCAACGCCTATATGGTTATGTAAGCTCTTGCTCATCTTCTGACGGCCATCAGTACCAATCAGGAGAGGGACAAGGAAAATTTGCTGGGGAGGCTGACCCGTACTTTGCTGTAGCTCTCTGCCCACAAGGCAATTGAATTTCTGGTCAATGCCACCGAATTCAACATCGGCTTTGATAGCTACTGAGTCATAGCCCTGAAGCAAAGGGTAAAGCATTTCAGCTAGCGATATGGGGTTGCCAGAACTATACCGCTTATTAAAATCCTCTCTGGCTAGAAGTTGGGCGACGGTAAACTTGCTGGTAAGTTTAATTACTTCATCCAAAGTGAACTGGGAAAACCATTCGCTTTGCCATCTGAGCTCTGTTTTATCCTTATCTACTACCTTGAAAAATTGTTCCATGTAAGTTTGAGCATTTCTCTCTATTTCATTGGGGGAAAGCATAGGGCGGGTGGCTGACTGACCGCTGGGGTCGCCAATCCTGGCTGTCCAGTCGCCGACTATAAGAGTGACTTTATGTCCTAGCTCTTGGAGTTGCCGTAGCTTTCTCAGGCCCACCACATGTCCCAGGTGGATGTCAGGAGCACTGGGGTCGAAGCCCTGCTTCAGGGTCAAAATTCTCCCCGATTTCAGCAGCCTTAGTAGCTCTGCCTCTGTTATAACCTCAGCTACTCCTCGTTTTAATATGGTGGCAAACCTTGTATCAGTCATCTTAAATCTTTAGCTAAAACTGTTTCTGCCTCTCGAATATCTTTTTTGATTTGTGTCTTTAACTCTTCAAGAGAGGGAAAACGTTGCTCATCCCTTAATTTTTGCACAAATTCTACCCTTATTTCTTTGTTATATAAATCACCTTTATAGTTTAAGAGGTGAGTTTCCACCATTCTTTCCCCTTCTCCGAAGGTGGGGCGGATGCCAATGTTGGTTGCTGAAGGGAATCGCTTGCTATCTACCTGAGTTATAGTAGCATAGATGCCATTGCCCGGTAACGCTTGTTGTGGCTTTATATCCAGGTTAGCGGTGGGAAATCCCAAAACTCGTCCACGTTTGTCGGATGTGATAACTTTGCCTCTCAAGTAGAAATGGCGCCCCATTAGCCTTTCTACTTTTCTCATGTCGCCTTGAACTAATGCTTGGCGGATGAGAGTGCTGCTCACTACTTCACCATCGATTGTAAAGGGGGAGATAACTTCCACGCTGAATTTCATTTCACGTCCCAGGGCGCGGAGCAGGTTGATATTGCCTTCCCCGCCTCGTCCTAAAGAGAAGTCGGGCCCCACCAGGATGCCACGCATCCTGAGTTGTTTCTTAATTAAGGACATAAACTCCCGGGCACTTAGCTGGGCTACCTTGGGAGTGAAAGTGAGCACTGCGACTATGTTTATGCCTAGCTCTTTAAGAGACCTGATTCTGTCCTCCACATCGCTTAGCCAGAGTAGCTGATTATGCGGATGTAGTACCGATTGAGGATGAGGGTTAAAGGTAACTACTCCGCTAAGCAAGTTTTTTTCCGCTGCTCGCTGCTGCAATTTTTCCAGCAAGTAGCGATGCCCGGCATGGACACCATCGAACACGCCTATGGTAAGCACCGTTTCCCCTTTGGGAGCTATGCTGGCTAGTTCTCGTTCGATTTCCATGGTCTCAGGGTTTGCTCTTTGCGCTTGGAGTAGCTAGCTTTCTATTCCTAGCTTTGGCTATAGGCAACAGTTGAGACATAAGGAGACGAAAGCTATCAAAGTTGAGTGATTGAGGACCGTCGGCAAGCGCCAGGGCAGGATTAGGATGAACTTCTATGAGAAGTCCATCTGCCCCAGCGGCTATTGCTGCTAATGCCAGCGGGGGTACTAGGTACCATTTACCCGTGGCATGACTGGGGTCAGCGATAATGGGCAAATGGCTGACCTTTTCGATAATTGGTATAGAACTAATGTCCATGGTGTTACGGGTATAGGTCTCGAAAGTTCTGATACCCCGTTCGCAAAGAATGACTTGCTCATTTCCTTGATTCAGAATATATTCAGCGGCTAGTAGCCACTCTTGAATAGTAGATGACAAACCACGTTTGAGTAGCACTGGCTTCTTTATTTTCCCCGCCTCGTCGAGTAAAATAAAGTTCTGCATGTTTCTCGCTCCGATCTGGAGTATATCAACATATCTAGCCACTAAATCAACATCGTGTGGCGCCATAACCTCGGTAATCACGGGCATTTTGTTTTCCTTGCCTACTGCTGCCAGTATTTTCAGCCCAGTTTCACCTAACCCACGAAAGTCATAAGGCGAGGTGCGTGGTTTGAAGGCGCCACCGCGCAACACTGTGGCCCCAGCGGCTTTGACTGCCTGAGCGGTGGCCAGGAGTTGCTCCTCGCTTTCTATAGCGCAAGGTCCAGCCATAACGACTAGTTCATTGCCACCGATAGTCACGCCATTTATGTTGACTATGGTGTCTTGGGGGTGGAACTCTCGACTGGAAAGTTTGTAGGGTTTGGTCACAAGTATGACCTGTTCCACGCCGGGGAGCGATTCCAAGGGATCGCGAAGTTCCGGGGAAACTTTACCCAGCACGCCGATGACGGTATGGTCAACCCCTTGTGATATATGTGCCTTTAGGCCAGCGCTTTCAATTCTTTTCGTAACCTTACTGATTTCATCTTGGCTGGAGCCAACCTTCATGACTACTATCACGTGCTACCTCCAATTGGCATTACGATTTGTTCTTTAACCTTTTCGCCTCTCCCAAATAAACATGTACGATTTCCTCAGGCCCTTTTTCAGTGTTTATAAGCATTAGAACTCTCAGGCAATGGGGTAGATCGTTGGGGACGTTCATTTCATGCCCACAAAGCAAAGCCAGGTTGGGTGGCCATCCTAACTCTCGTGTTGCTGCTGCGGGAAACTCAGCATTTAGGTCTGACGTGGTGGTGAAAAAAATAGCAGCTATGTCCTTAATTTCAATTTTGTTAGCCTGTGCCATTTTCCCGAGCAGCTCCTTAGTTGCAGCTAGGATGTTTTCTTTATTATTTGCCAGAACAGTGGTGGCGCCTCTGATGCCGCGGCAGTGCAATTTAATCTCTCCCCTTTTCAGATTTAAACTAATAGCCTATCCTATTTGTTGTCCTTCGTCAAGAACGCTTGCCTTGACAGCGAGATAAACTACCATAAATTATGTCTCGTGAGCAAAAAGTAGCTATTATGCTACGCCCAGCCCAACCAATATAAAGGGCCAGGTTTTAATAATACAATTAGTCGTTATTCGCTTGTTTGGTAGCAGCTTAAGGTGCTAAGATGACAATCAATGTTCTTGCACTGGTTAGCAATATTTGTGGTTTCTAGATATGCAGAGAGAGAAATTTGAGGCTCTCGTAGCGAAGGCAATCGATAATTTGCCACCGGAATTTCAGCGCAAACTGGAAAATGTTGATATTGTGGTAGAAGATTGGCCCACACCAGGACAACTGAGACAGGCTAAGTTAAGGCACCATGACCAATTGCTCGGTCTTTACCAGGGTGTGCCCCGAACTAGGCGAGGCCAGAGGTATGGATTGGTTCTGCCTGATAAGATAAGCATCTTTCAAAAGCCCATAGAGGCGCAGTGCCGCTTTGGCGATGAAATTGAAGCAAAAATAGCGGAAGTAGTGTGCCATGAGATAGCTCACCACTTTGGCCTCGACGAAGAGACTTTGCGGAAGATAGAGGATGAGAAACGCAGGAAGAAGTGAGTTCTGCCTACAGCTATGACGGATGGTATTGAACGGTCCGAGAAAGCCTCAAGAATTTTTCGGAGATATTTCCCCCTGATACTTATACTGTGGATTCTTTTTGTGTTATATCCCAATCCTCTAAACTTAATCATTAGTATCCATAGGGTTCTTAACTTTGGTGCTGACCCTGGCGCTGTTGAATTTATGCTGAATGACCTTCCTTCTGACCCTGCAGATATCGAGAAAGCAGTGCTGGCTAGAATACACTATCGCTATGATTGGGAGGTTTACGGCATGCCCTGGTATTGTCCCACCGTTGAACAAGTGCTGGAGAAAGGAGAGGGAGATTGCAACGCCCGAGCTCTGGTCTTGGCTTCTGTTTTAGAAGCGGAAAACATTTCCTATCAAGTTCATGTATCTCCTATACATATCTGGGTGGACTATGCGGGTAAGAATGAGACCTCAATGGAGAATACTCAGGTCGAGTACTATCAATATGACCCTCAAACAGGTGAGAGGCGATTCCAGATTCCTCATATTGCTCTGAGTGAGGTAATGGATTCCTTCTGGCAATCCTTTTGGAATCCCATGCCCGACGGCAGAAAGGCTCTTCTAATTTCGGGCTTATCAGCTTTGATAATAGTCAGGGTGATTTTACGCAAGAAGAGAACTGCCTAGTACGATGGTGTGACAGAGAGGGGGCCAATCTCCGTTTGAAGTCCTGATCCTCCAAAGGGGACTCCTACAATGCTCGGATTGTGTTGATGCGGGCGGCGTCATAGTAATACTTCGACATCGAGCCCTCTTCGATGTAAAATACCCCCTGTATGAGCACAAAGAGGCCGGTAAAACTTAATACGGTCTATTTAGGCCTTCTTCTTTTTGTCGTCGCTCAAATGCTCATCCTTCTTGTTGCTCCCCGCATAGACCCATTCCTGGAAGAAAAGAATATAGAAATACCGACACTGCCGTCCGAGCCGATATATTGGTGGCCTGGTGAAGTCACATTACCCTCCGGGGAGGTTATCGATGTCCCTGCCCATTCAGCGTTAGGACCAATTTTAATCTATATTTTTGCGGCAGCAGCCGTGCTTGGGCTTACGCTCTCCAAGATTCCGCTTAGAGCTTTGAAAGTTCTTCTTAGACTCTTGTTTGCCCTTCTGTTTAGCTGGGGCGCATTCATCGCAACTGTCTTCTACGTGCCCCTTCCGCTGGCTGTGGCCATCGCTGTCGTGTTCGGAGCATTCTGGTTCTTGATACCGCTTGTCTGGTTACATAACTTAGTATTGATTCTGGCGGTTAGTAGTCTAGGAGCAGTTTTTGGTCGCTTTATTACACCGTGGACCGCGATGGCTATTATTTTGGCACTTGCCGTCTATGACTTCCTGGCGGTTCGTTTCAAATTTATGCTCTGGATGGCGGACAGGCTGTCGCAAGTAAATGCCTTGCCGGCACTAATCATTCCCAAAAACTATTCTGAGTGGAACTCAAACTTGAAAAAACATGGGGAGAAGATGATAGAAGTGAATCCCGCCGCCAGGGAATACTCCATACTGGGCGGTGGTGACATTGCCTTTCCTTGTCTGCTGACAGCCTCCGTTTATTTTGCCCAGGGCCTAAAGCCAGCGGCTATTATTGCAGTGCTCGGATTGGTGGGATTGGTTAGCGTCTATGCGATTCAAGCAATATTTTTAAAGGGGAAGCCGATGCCGGCTCTGCCACCTATCGCTGCCTTCACATTGGTTGGGTTATTGATTATCTAGTGACACAGCGAGTTCTTGCTCTAATCCAGCCTTTTCAATATACTGACGAAGGTAACTAAATGAAAGTGGACAGGCAAATAAATAATCTCATTATCACAGGTTTCTCAGGCACCGGTAAATCTCTGGTGGCTATTGAGGTAGCCTTGAGATTAAATTGGGATTTTCTGGATACCGATGATGAGATAGTTAAACAAACTGGCAAGCCTATCGCCGAGATTTTTCGTCAGGATGGGGAGGCAAAGTTCAGGGAACTGGAACGCGAGATGATTAGAAAGGCTTGCCAGCAAAGGCAGACAGTCATAGCTATTGGCGGCGGTGCCATAGTTGACCCGCAAAACTATGAGTTGCTGGCCAAAACCGGGTTGATTGTTTGCCTGGAGGCTAAACCTGAGACAATCTATGAGCGATTAGTCCGTGAGGCTGCTCGTGGTCCTGATGCTGTAGTTCGTCCCCTGTTAGCTGGTGATAATCCTCTGGAACGCATCAGGCAGCTTAAAGCCTCCCGGCAGCCTTACTATGCCAAAGCGGATTGGACAGTCCATACTGATGGCTTAAGCATCGGTGAAGTAGCAGAAGAGGTAATAAGGGCTTGGAGATTGCTTCGTCGCACTGATAGCTGTCAGCTTTCAACTTTCAGTGACAAGGATATCGTCTGCATGGTGGAGACTAAGACTCAAAGTTATCCTATCTTTGTGGGCTATGGTTTGTTGGACAAGCTGGGTGAGAAAATGAAGCAAGCTGCGTTGTCCGGCACTGCCACAGTAATTAGTGACGAGAACGTCTTCTCTCTTTATGGCAACAAAATTGAGAGAATCCTCAAAGAAGCTGGTTTTGTTGTTAGTTCATTCGTAGTGCCGCCGGGTGAAGAAACGAAGAGTAGGGGCTATGCTATCAAGATTTATGATTTCCTTGCCGAACATCGAGCGGAGCGAGACGACATTATCATCGCCCTGGGCGGGGGCATGGTGGGCGACTTGGCGGGTTTTGTCGCTGCCACTTTCTTACGAGGCATGCCCTGGGTGCAAGTGCCAACCAGCCTGGTAGCCATGGTTGATGCCAGCATCGGGGGTAAGGTCGGGGTTAATCATCCTGAAGGGAAAAACCTTATCGGCGCTTTCTATCAGCCTAACCTGGTTTTGGCTGACTGTCAGGCTCTTAGCACCTTGCCTCAGCGTGAGCTGACCTCAGGCTGGGCTGAAGTTATCAAGCATGGCTTGATTTTAGATAAGGAATTTTTTGAGTTCTTGGAGAGCAATGTTGATAAGCTGACAAAGCTAGAACCGGAGATAGTTACCCGAGCTATTGCTCGTAGCGCTGCTATCAAAGCTCAGGTCGTCAGCCAGGATGAAAAGGAACGGGAAGGGAAGCGCACCATTTTGAATTATGGACATACCATCGCTCACGGTCTAGAGGCGGCTACTCAGTATAAGCGCTTTCTTCATGGCGAAGCGGTAGCTATTGGCATGGTGGGAGCCGCTAAGCTCAGTCAGCGGTTGGGTCTTCTGCCTTCAGCGACAGTGGAACGCCAACAAGCCCTATTACAGAAATTCGGCCTGCCCACGTCATTGCGAGCAAAGCGAAGCAATCTCAAGTTGAACCTGGCTGGGGTAACTAGGGCCATGGAACTGGACAAAAAAGTGAGAAGGAAGGCAATTCGCTGGGTGCTGTTACAAGATATCGGCAAAGCAGTAATTCGCAGTGATGTGCCTCAAGAGGATGTGTTAGCCGTTCTTCAGGAACTAGTAGAGCCGTGACCTCTTAGCTCAATTCTTTGACAAGTGGGACAATTGCGGGGACACAATACCTAATTCAAATGTCGCCAAAACAGATTAACAACGCTTAACAACTCATTCCAGCGGACGACTCACAGTCGCTGCTGATTTAGAACGTTAGGCAAGAAAAAAAGATATAATCAAGAGGAGGAATATCAAGGAGGGGATTATGGGTACCACAAGATTTATATACTGGCAAGACGATAATATGTGGCTCGGCTATTTGGAAGAATATCCAGATTATATGACGCAAGGAAAGTCATTAGAAGAATTGAAAGAAAACCTCAAAGATATTTATGACGATTTAACCAGTGGTGCTATTCCCTATGTTCGTAAAGTTGCCGAACTGGAAATAGCATGAAAAAGAAAGAGCTGGTAAGGTAACTGGAAGAGACGGGTTGTATTTTTATCAGACGTGGAAGAAGACACGATTGGTATCAGAATCCAAGAACAAAAATTGCTTAACCTGTTCCGAGACATAACGAAATCAACGACAATCTTGCAAAACATATCATAAAAACGTTGAAGAAGGGTGGCTAACAAATCAATCCAGAGGGCGGTTTTGCCGGCCGCAGCTGATTTCGGTCGTTATACCAAGAACTTATCAAAGGACACAGACACGCTGATTGCTCTCATAAAAGTCACTGATGGACTCATTAGCGTCGCACGTGATAGAAACTTAGTGCCATTAGTCGGTGCCGGAGTCTCAATTGAAAGGAAGCCCTTTTGTAGGCTATAATGAGCAGTCCAGAAAAGGAGACTATCTTTGCTCAAAAGCCATAACTGTGGTGAACTAAGGGAAAATCATGTCGGCCAGAAGGTAACTTTGGCTGGCTGGGTGCACCGGCGTCGTGACCACGGCGGGAAGGTATTCATTGACCTGCGTGACCGGGAAGGCATAGTGCAGGTGGTGTTCAATCCCCAGATATCGCAAGAGGCATACGAGGTAGCTGGTTCGCTCCGTAGTGAGTATGTAATTCAGGTTACTGGAGAAGTTGCTTCCCGCCCTAAAGGGACGGAGAATCCCAAATTGGCTACCGGAAATATTGAAGTCATAGCCAAAGAGGCTGTCATCCTTAATCCATCGAAAACGCCGCCATTTTACATAAGTGAAGATGAAGAAGTTGAAGAATCCCTTTGCCTCAAAAACCGCTACCTGTACCTGAGAAGACCCAGGCTGCAGGATAATCTTCTGTTACGCTACAGGATGATAAAGTTTATGCGAGATTTCCTGGACGTTAAGGGATTTGTGGAAATTGAAACACCTATTTTGATTAAGAGCACGCCGGAGGGGGCCCGGGACTACCTTGTGCCCAGCCGTATCAATCCCGGCAAGTTTTATGCTCTTCCTCAATCTCCACAGCAGCTCAAACAACTCCTCATGGTAGCTGGGTTTGACAAGTACTTCCAGATAGCTCGTTGCTTCAGGGACGAAGACCTCCGGGCAGATCGCCAGCCTGAGTTTACTCAGCTTGACTTAGAAATGAGCTTCCTCGAAGCAAAGGATATATTGCAGCTCATGGAGGAACTTTTCACCTCGCTTGTGAAGACTGTTAAACCTGATATGCGATTACTAGAGCCCTTTCCCCACCTTTCCTATAAAGAAGCGGTGGAAAAGTATGGCACAGATAAACCGGACATCAGGTTTGGCTTGGAGATCAAGGATATATCCGACATCGCTGCTAACACCGAGTTTCAAGTTTTCCGCTCGGCCATCGACAACAAGGGCAAGGTGAAGGGAATATGCGTCCCCGGTTGCGGTCATTATACTCGCCATCAACTTGATGAACTAATTGATTTGGCTAAGGGTTGTGGTGCCCAGGGTTTGATGACCATGGCTTTCACAGGAGAGGCAATAACTTTGGATGAGGTAAAATCGGCGGCTGCTAAGTATTTAACACCTCGCCAGTTGGAAGAAATAGCCGGTAGATTTGAGGCAAAGCCCGGTGACCTTTTACTTATCGTGGCTGATAAACCAGAGGTAGTCAACAAGACGCTGGATGAGCTACGCCGCCAGATGGCACAGCGACTTAATCTAGCTGATGCTAACCTACTGGCTTTTGCCTTCGTAGTTGATTTTCCTTTTTTGGAGTGGAATGAGGCTGAGAATCGTTGGGAACCCATGCACCATCCGTTTACCGCTCCTCGATGGGAAGACGTGGCACTTCTTGATACCGAACCGGCTAAGGTCCATGGTCAACATTATGATGTAGTGTGCAATGGCTGTGAGCTGGGCAGCGGCAGTATCAGGATTCACAATCGTCAGTTCCAAGAAAAAATATTTAGCCTCCTTGGCTACAGTAAAGAAGAAACGGAAAGCCGATTCGGAGGTTTCTTAGAGGCACTGGAATATGGAGCACCGCCCCATGGCGGTATTGCCATAGGACTAGACCGTTTGGCGATGATTTTTGCCGGGGAGCGGAGCATCAGGGAAGTTATTGCTTTCCCCAAAAATCAGAACGCCGTCGATGTGATGTTAGATAGCCCCTCTTACGTTGATAAACGACAGCTTGATGAGTTAAACCTTAAGCTAAAGCGCGAAGTTCTTCACCACAATGACAAGGAATGAGATATGAAAGTAAGTACAGAAAAACTGGAGAATTGCCAGGCGGTTCTTACTATTGAGCCTGAAGCCAGTGAGTTAGATAAATCACTGGATGAGGCTTATCATCACCTGGTTAATGAGGTATCCATACCTGGTTTCCGCAAAGGGAAAGCCCCGCGAGCCGTTCTGGTGCAGCACATAGGAAAGAAGAATTTGTTGGACGAGGCGTTGGAGCATCTTATACCACAGCTTTATGAACAGGCAATCGAGTCTCAGAAAATCGAACCTATCGCCAGACCAGAAATAGAAGTTATTCAAACTGAGCCTGTGGTTTTCAAAGCCACAGTGTCTCTCAAACCTGAAGTTAAGCTTGGCGATTACCATAGCATAAGGCTGGAGCCCGGCCCGGAAATAAAAATCGCCAAGAAAGAAATTGCTGCTGCCATGGAAGAGTTCCGGGAAAGACAGGGGGCGTGGGTGCCTGTAGCCCACCCTGTTGAGCTAGGTGATTTAGTCACTATGGACATCCAAGCCAATGTAGACGAGAGACCCTGGTTAAATCACAAAGGCATATTATATGAGGTGGATAAGGATTCACGTTCACCTGTTCCTGGATTTGCCTCTCATTTACAGGGCACTGAAAAAAATAAAGAAGTGACTTTCAGTTTGACTATTCCCGATGACTACCCCATTAAAGAAATGCGTGGCAAAGAGAGTACTTTCAAGGTCACTGTTACCGAAACAAAGGAGAAACAGTTGCCAGAGCTTGATGATAAATTGGCTCAGAGTGCTGGCTATGATAACCTTGAAGATATGAGGAAGAAAGTGGCTGCTGATTTAAGAGCTAAAGCTGAGGCTAGGAATCGCTTGGAGTTGAAACAAAAGGCGCTTGACGCTCTGGTGGGAATCAGCGAGGTAAAGTATCCTCCTATTTTGGAGGACGAGGAAATTACCGGACTTCTTAG